>JAAEPA010000448.1 GCA_024222475.1 Gammaproteobacteria bacterium
GGCAACGGTGTCGTCCTCCCTGACCCTGGAAAACAGCCTTGCCGCCACCTGTTTTAATACCTTGTCTCCCATGGGATGCCCAAGGCTGTCGTTGATCTGCTTGAAATCGTCCAGATCCAGAAACAATATCGCCACTTGGTCCCGGTCACGCCTCGCCCTTTCTATACAATGCTCGAGCCTGGCGCCGAGCAGCAAGCGGTTGGGCAGATCTGTCAGGGCATCGTGATGGGCCAGATGGTTCAGTTTGGCCTGGGAATGTTTCAAGGCGCTGATGTCCGAGAAGGTCGCGACGTAGTGGGTGAGTAGCTTATCTGAACTACGCACCGCATTGATGGTCAACCAGGCGGGGTATACCTCACCGGTCTTGCTCCTTTCCCAGATTTCTCCCCGCCAACGTCCTGTTTGTAGAATGGATTTCCACATGCCTTGATAGAAGGCGCTGTCGTGACGGTCGGATTTCAGGACCCGCGGGTTTTTGCCGAGTACCTCTTCCTCGGTATATCCCGTAATTTCGGTAAAGGCCCGGTTAACAGCGATGATGTGGGTATTCGCATCGGTAATCGTGACCCCCTCCATAGTACTTTCAAACACACTGGCCGCCAGCCGCAGTTGTTCCTGGTCCTGTCTTCGATCGGTAATGTCCTGTACGGTACCTACGGAGCGCAGTGGTTTACCGTCACCATCATAGAAGGTTTCACAACGTTCATGTACGTATTTGATGGATCCGTTTTTTAACCGTAAACGATGGACGGTGTCATAGGGGATCTTGTCTTTTATTGAGTCTCTATAGGCCTTGTGTACCCACGCCCTATCATCCGGGTGGACATGTTCCAGAAAGGACTTATAAGAGGGGTCGAATTGGGTGTTGTCCACTTCGAGGATCCGGAAGACCTCTTCCGACCAGGTCAGTTTGTCGTTAGTCAGATTGAGTTCCCAGCTCCCCAAGTGTGCGATATGCTGAGCCTCGGCCAAACGGGCCTCACTCTGCCTTAATCTTTTTTCTGTCTGTTGTCTTTGTAGCGCATTGGAGAATATGGTCGCCACGGTTTGTAGCAGGGTGAGGTCTTGTTCCTTCCATTTTTTGCTTTCATTGACAGTATCAAACCCGATTACCCCACGCAGTTCCCTCGCCCACAATAGCGGCACATTAAGAATAGAATATATGCCCCCTTGTTGCAGTACCTTCTGGAAGCTAGCGGCCGCTGATGGCATTTCGCCCACCGATGGAATATGTAAAACTTCGCCTCGACGCAAGGGATTCAGTGCCCATTCGAAGGATTTCGCCGGCATGTCTTGCAGGTCCTGTATCTGCGCAGGAATGCCTTCGGCACACCACTCGTGGGTATTACTCAGAGCGTTACCCTCCTCGGATAGCAGAAGAAGATAGCTTCGGTCTACCCCGGTGAATTGCCCTATGACTTCAAGGGCCTGCTGAATGGCCCCATCGATCTCCTGCCGGGGCAGGTTGATGAAACGCGTAGCGATGGTCGTAACTATACCCTCCATGCAAAAATGTCGTTTTATGGAGCGTTCGGCCTGTTTGCGCTTCGTGATTTGGCGTTGTAGTCGAAGATTGATTTCCAATAGTTCCGCGGTGCGTACCTTGACCCTTTTCTCCAGCGCTTGATTGGCCTTCTCCAGGGCCTTCTCCGCGTGTTTGCGTTCGATGATATGATCCCATTCCCTCAGGGTACGCCTAACCACGTGAGGTAGATCCTTGAATGTCCTTTCATCTTTGACTAAATAATCCAGAGCCCCTCTTTTCAGTGCCTCAACGGCCATGTGTTCATTTCCGTGTGCGGTCAGGATCACAAAGGGGTAGTGTGGTTTTTGCTTGGCTTTGGGCAGCAGTTCGAGTCCGTTACCATCGGGGAGCAGGAGGTCAATAATGACGAGATCGGGTTTGAACTGCCCGAGTCGCGCACGGGCATCGGCGAGATGGGTGGCTACGGTCAAATCGATCTGTTCGGTTTGCAGATCAAACACCGCTCGGATCAGTTGAATCTGATCCGGATCATCTTCCACCAGCAAGATATGGATATTATGGTTCCCCATCTGAATTACCCGCTTATGGAATGAGGCGTTAGAAATCTATTTCTTCTTCTTTTCTTCCGTTACCTCATTCTCCTCGGTTGCGCCGGCTTCTTGCAAGGCCTTTATCACATCATCGTATTTGGACCGGTTGGCCTCGAGCAAGGCGGTGTTTCCATTTTTGTCCACTTTATTGAGACCCGCTCCTCGGGCGATTAGTAATGTTACGACCCGTATGTGTCCGTTGGCGGCCGCCTCAATGGTGGCAGTGCGACCGAGATTGTTCGCGATATTGATATCGGCCCCCATGGAGAGCAGGGACTGGGAGATGACGTCGTGACCAAATGAGGCGGCCATAATCAAGGCTGTGTTACCCAATTGATCAACCACCGTGACATCGGCACCCTCCGATAGCAGCAAGCGGGTAATGCGTTCGTTACCAAACATGGCGGCGCTCATCAGTGCTGTTTTACCGTTAGGATTGCTGCCGTTGACGTCCACACCTTGAGCCAAGAGGGTACGGAGTTGTTGTGATTTTCCTTCCCGTGCTGCAGCAATAAGTTCCATGGACTGATCGGCAGCGAAAATCGATTCTAACGCCAGAAGACATAAAAGAAAACAGCCGATAATGGAAGAGATCCTGAGGGTCATTGTTCGATCATGATGGTCTTGGGGTTTATTAGGAATAATGCTTGAAGAGTATTATCGGTTCTTGGGCTGACAACCTAAATCCTGCATCGAATGACCAGTTCGTGATGGAATGCCAAACGGGAGAAGTCGCGGATAAACGGTCTCGTTTCAATCTTGAAATTACAGCGTCAGGCGTGGTTGAATCATGCACCGATCATGATATTTCTCAAAAGGGGATAAATCGATGTTGAAGAAACGTTACCTGAAGAGCAAAGCCATATGTAAAGTGACATTCGAATTGCACAAAGATGCCGTCAGGTCTGCAAAAAGGGTGAATGTCGTGGGTGAATTCAATAAATGGGATACGCAATCCACCCCGATGAAAAAACGAAAGGACGGTTCTTTCAGTGTGATCTTGGGTCTAAGACGAGACAGCAATTATCAATTTCGCTATCTCATCGATGGCAGGCAATGGGAGAACGACTGGGAGGCAGACCGGTATGTCGTCTCTCCCTATGGTGATAGCGACAACTCTGTGGTGGTAGTTTAAGGCTTTACCTAGTGTTGGATTCTCGGGATCGATGATTACATCTATCCCGTGAATCCCTCTGGTTTATCCCCTACGACCCCATTCGACAAAAAGGCTCTACTCGAATCGATACGTTCTGGGAATAATGACAATGCCCTTTTCCGAGACCGTAAAACGTGCTCGATCCCTCTCCAGATCATAACCAATGGTCTCTCCGAAGGGGATATCCACGAATTTGTCGATGATGGCATTTCTAATGTGCGCGCCTTCTCCAACCCGCACTCCTTCAAACAGCAAGGAATCCTGAACGATGGTTTCATCATCTAGGAAAACACTGGCGAAGAGGATGGAATGCTGTACACTGCCCCCGGCAATAATCACACCACCGGCGACTATAGAGTTGATACAGATTCCCTCTGTACCGGAGGTCCCGGGTATGGTACGCGCCGGCGGATGTTGGCCTGGATAGGTCCTAATCAACCAGTCATCTTGGTAGAGATTAATCGGGGGTTTGGCTTTGAGCAGCGCCATATTCGCCTCGTAAAATTCGTCCAATGTACCGATGTCAGACCAATAGTGGTCTACGCTGACGCGACCACCAGCGCCTCCGAAGTGATAGGCGTAGATGGGTTGCCGCGCGGCTAGCGTGGGTATAACATCTCGACAGAAATCGTGGTCCGATTGTTGGTCATTATGATCTGATGCAAGGCATTCGAGCAGAAATTCCATGGAGACGACGTACATTCCCAGAGAGGTCAAAACCTTATTCTTTGCCGCTATGGGATCCTCGGAACCTTCATCGATGACATCGAACCCAGTGATTCTATGCCGGTCATCTAGGCTTATGCTCGCAAAGCCCTGAGCCTCTCGAATTTTCGTTTCCTTATATACCATGGTTGCTGCGCCGCCCTTTGCTGCGTGGAATTCCAGCAGGGCGGCATAATCCATACGATAGATCTGGTCACCGGTCAGGACTAAGGCCCATTGTGCTGCGCTGCGTTTCAGCAGATCACGAATATGGTAGATGGCATTGGCGGTGCCGGTATCCCAGTTCTCCCCGGTGCGCATCTGGGGAGGCACGGCAGTGATGTATTCACTGATCTCCGGGTTGAAGATGGACCATCCGTCCAGTAGGTGTTTTTCCAGTGAGTAGGACTGATGCTGGGTAAGCACCAAGATCTGCCGTAAACCTGAGTTCAGGCAGTTAGCCAAGGTGAAATCGACGATCCTGTATTTTCCGCCGAAAGGTACGGCAGACTTCGCCCTTTCGTCAGTCAGAGGTTTGAGGCGCTTGCCGCTGCTGCCGGCAAGAACGATGGTCACGGTTTTGTCTCGCATTAGGCTTATCTGTAGTCGCTGGTATTATTAAAATATATCATTTGTAAGGGGGATTGCAGTTAAATTTATGTTAATGAACACGGATTAACAATGGCTGGTTTGGCGAGGGTTGCTTGTCGCGGCGCATTGTGCACTCAGTTACACCCTTTTGAAGGGTATACTTAAGCCTTTTGGTTGAAAAATTATCTGTCATGGGAATACTAGATAATGTCCGCATCGTATTAGTGGAGACGTCTCATCCAGGAAATATCGGTGCCAGTGCTAGAGCGATGAAGAATATGGGCCTGGGTAGGCTTTATCTGGTCAGGCCGAGATTGTTTCCTCATGCCGAGGCGAGTGCGCGCGCCTCGGGTGCCGATGATGTGCTGGCTAATGCGCGGTTGTGCGATACTCTTTCGGAGGCCCTTGGCGGTTGTACCCTGGCCTTGGCCAGCAGTGCGCGCGGGCGTACCTTGAGCTGGCCTCAACTGAGTCCCAATGAATGCGCTAAAAAGGTGATGGTGGAAGGGCCTGGACGTGATGTGGCATTGGTGTTTGGTCGCGAGCGGTGCGGATTGAGCAATTCTGAACTCGATCTTTGCCATGCGTTGGTCCATATACCCGCCAATCCTTCCTATGCCTCATTAAATCTGAGCGCCGCCGTGCAGATTCTGTGTTACGAACTCTATGTGGCAAGCGCCAATAATCTTACTGCAAGTTCGGCAGATGGTGACCCGATGGCGGAAATTCAACGGGTCGAGCAGTTTTACATCCATTTGGAGCAGACGCTTACTGCGCTCGAATTTCTCGACCCCTCGAACCCCAAGTATCTGATGAGACGGCTGCGGCGTTTGTTCAACAGGGTGCGGCTTACCGGCAAGGAGGTTAATATTCTGCGCGGGATACTGACGGCAACTCAGCGCGGGATATCGCGCTGAGCTGGAACTCCTAAGAGGGCTGATCAGAATGATCAGCCTCACCAGACTCACTATACCCATGATGACTTGGTTTTCAGGGCCCATCGCCCGCCGCCTTTGCCGCATAGCCGTGTTTGAACACGAAAATTATCGAAAAAACTATGCCTTACATATTCTTCCTTGCTCTGCGACAAACTCGACGCATGTTGTGCGCCCGAAGACTCATTCGTCATGGGTATATATATTAAGGATACTTCATGTTTGATCGGATAAGTGAAGATATACGCTGCGTTTTTGACCGGGATCCGGCAGCACGGACTACGTTTGAAGTGCTGACGGCATATCCTGGTATTCATGCGGTGCTGATGCATCGCCTGAACCATGCTCTTTGGCGTCGCGGTTTCAGGTGGGCAGCTCGTATTTTGTCCCATCTGGCACGTTGGCTAACCGGTATCGAAATCCATCCCGGGGCGCACATTGGGCGACGTTTCTTTATTGATCACGGTATGGGTGTGGTGATCGGTGAGACTGCTGAGGTCGGCGATGACTGCACGCTTTATCACGGTGTCACCTTGGGAGGTATCAGTTGGAAGAAGGGTAAACGGCACCCAACATTGGGTAATGACGTTGTGGTCGGGGCAGGGGCTAAGATACTGGGTCCGCACACCATCGGTGATGGTGCGCGAATTGGCTCAAATTCAGTGGTCTTGAAAGAGGTTCCGGCCGGTGCAACCGTGGTGGGGATTCCCGGACGCGTGGTGCAGGTCAGGCAGGATGATGTTACCCGCAAGCGTCAGGAGATCGCCGACAAAATCGGTTTCGATGCCTATGGGGCCACCCGCGACATGCCTGACCCGGTGGCGAATGCGATCAACAGCATGTTGGATCATATCCAGATACTCGACAAGCGTTTCGAGGATACCTGCCGCGAATTGAAACGTATGGGTATCAATGTGGATGACAGTCATGTCCCGGATATCGATCCTAAGGAGATCGAGTGTATCACCTCGAGGAAGAATCCGGGGTAGAGTGTCTTATTACTTGATTAAATTTGTCGGGTATTGCTAAGATGTCACCATATAGCAATATCCGGGATATTCTGATGAGATTAACGACCAAAGGACGCTATGCCGTTACTGCAATGCTGGATCTGGCATTACATAAGGACAACGGGCCGATTTCGCTGGCGGAGATATCTTCGCGGCAAGATATCTCTCTATCCTATCTAGAACAGTTATTCGTGCGGTTGCGCCGACAGGGGTTGGTCACGAGTTCCCGGGGGCCGGGAGGAGGATATACCCTAGCGGTTCATCCTGCGAGTATTGCCATTGCCGATATTATCCTGGCCGTAGATGAAAAGTTAGATTCCACCGGCTGTGGAAGTGGAAGTGGGGGTAAGGGATGTCACAGCAATGATGAGCCTTGTCTGACACACAGTCTATGGGAGAGTCTGAATGAGCAGGTAAGGGGCTATCTGTCCGGGGTTACCCTTGCGCAAACCACGGCGCTCAGTAGTGTCCTCGAAGTCGCGGCCAGACAGGATGAAAAGCGACAGGTTAGGGTTACCGTTCGATGACTATCCTTGATGGGTCTCCCCCTTACTCTTAAAAGGCATATAGGTCATTGCCTGTGCTTGGCTCGCAGAGTAAAATATCCAGTCTTGGAAATTTTAGTTAAGCCCGCGATACGTCGCGGGCTTATGGTTTCTAATAACGCATACCCATCCTTCATGGGTATAAATCTTTGAGGAGTGATCTATGACCGTGGAACGTACCCTTTCGATAATTAAGCCCGATGCGGTGGCGAAAAATGTGATAGGGGAGATAGTTGCAAAATTCGAGCAGGCTGGGTTAAGGGTCGTAGCCGCCAAGATGTTGCATCTCAGCGAGGAGCAAGCGCAAGGATTCTATGCCGTACACCAAGGACGACCATTCTTCGAAGATCTGGTGGCGTTTATGACTTCCGGACCCGTGGTGGTGCAGGTGTTGGAAGGCGAAAACGCGATCACTACCAACCGGAATGTTATGGGAGCAACTAATCCCCAACAGGCTGAACCGGGAACCATCCGCGCCGATTTTGCGACCACTATTGATGAAAATGCCGTGCATGGTTCTGACGCTCCGGAAACGGCGAAGACCGAAATTGCCTTCTTTTTCAATACCGAGGAGCTTTGTCCGCGGACACGGTAGTGGTCTATCAACATAGTATTGATGAATACAGAGTCCCCCAAATGCGCCAATGCAAGGCGCAGTCCGCAGGGAATGGCATGCCCTTTTCAAGGACGGCAACGCCGCAGTGGCGTATTTGGGGGGCTCCCTTCGGGCAAGGCGAGAAGCGGCCATCTGCGTTGTTGTGCTCCCTTGAATTAGCTACCGCTAGTCCTGCGCTCGCACGCCTAGCAGCTAGCCGTTTCTCGTCTCGCTGTATCCATCAATACTATGTTGATAGACCACTGGAGCACTAGTCTTGAACCAGAAAGCCTCGATCAATTTGCTGGGATTACCCAGGCACCGGCTCGAACCCTTCTTTGCCGAGCAGGGAGAGAAGGCATTTCGTGCCTCTCAGATAATGAAATGGGTCCATCAGCATGGGATAACGGATTTCCAGAAGATGACCAATCTGAGCAGGGTATTGCGTAACCGCCTGCAGGATGAATGCGAAATCCTGGTTCCCAGCCTGTTGACTGAGCAGCGTTCGGCAGATGGCACTCGAAAGTGGGTATTGCGACTCAGCGATGACAATGCTATTGAAACCGTGTTTATCCCCGAGGCCGGGAGGGGAACCTTGTGCGTTTCTTCACAGGTGGGTTGTGCCCTGGACTGCACCTTTTGTTCCACCGCGCGTCAGGGTTTCAACCGCAATTTGAGTCCTGCGGAGATTGTCGCCCAGCTTTGGTACGCACAGCGGGTACTGATTGATCATCAACAGGGTCCGCGAGTCATCACCAATGTGGTTTTCATGGGAATGGGCGAACCGCTGTTGAATTTTGAAAATACCGTTGATGCCATCAGCCTGATGATGGACGATCATGCATACGGCTTAGGTAAGCGTAAGGTGACCGTGAGTACCTCAGGAGTGATTCCGGCCATGGACAGACTCAAGGACCGGATCGATGTGAGTCTTGCGGTTTCCTTGCATGCGCCGAATGATGAGCTGAGGGATCGGCTGGTACCGTTAAACCGGAAATACCCCATCAAGGATCTGTTGGCGGCTTGTAAAAGATTCGTGCGAGGTAAAAATAGAAAACACACCATCACCTTCGAATATGTAATGCTCGCAGATGTAAACGACTCGCAATTCCACGCCAGGGCATTGGCTAAACTGTTGCAGGACGTTCCATCCAAGGTGAATCTTATCCCATTCAATCCCTTTCCAAAGACCCCGTATCGTCGATCCGAGGATTCGGTAATAGATCGCTTCGCGGCGGTACTTCAGCAGCGGGGGATTACCACAATTACCCGAAGGACCCGTGGTGGCGATATCGATGCCGCCTGCGGTCAGCTGGTGGGCAAGGTCCTGGATCGTAGTCGGCGGCAACGTCGCTTCATGCGATTGGAGCGAGATGTGCCGGTACAGAATCGACCTACCCCATGATTTACCCTACCCGGCTGTTGCTGGCAATTGCAACGCTCCTGGCCATGGCCTGTACCGCCTCGACCACGCGCCAAGATCTATCACACGAGCGCCAGGCAGCGGTCATCAATGTGCAGCTCGGTATCGCTTATCTGAATAAAGGCAACCTTAAGATAGCCAAACAGAAGTTGGAACGTGCACTGAGCCAGGAGCCCGATTTAGCCCTGGCCCACTGGAGTTATGCGCTGTTGATGCAGCGCTTAGGTAGCCATGAAGCAGCAGAAAAACATTTTCTCAAATCTATAGAATTAGATCCGCAGGATTCAAAGGCCAGAAATAACTATGGCCGGTTATTGTGCAGTGAGGGGCGTCTGGATGAGGCGTTCCGACAGTTCAAGGCCGCTGTTGATAATCCGCTGTACGACGATCCTGGATCGGCCTATACCAATGCAGGGATATGTGCCTTGAGAAAGCCGGATGTGCAGCTGGCCGAGAGCCAGTTTCGTATGGCCTTGAAGACCGACCCAATCCAATCCCGAGCGCTTTATCAGATGGCAAAATTAACCTTTGGCAAAGGACACTTTTTACAGTCCAGGGCGTTCATTCAGCGATATGAACGCTCAGCGGCCCATACCCCGGGCTCTCTTTGGCTGGCATACCAGACTGAAAGGAATCTAGAAAACTCACAACAGGCTCGGAAATACGGCCAACGTTTAAAACAGCAGTACCCGGAATCACGGGAGACCACAAATTTGCTGGAGTTGGAGCATGATAGCTAAGAATCGGTCAGTCGAAGAGCCTGAAGTACAGACACTGCTGCCCAGAGGGCCAGGTGAGGTTCTCAAAACAGCCCGCATGCGGGCGGATATCACTCTAGAACAGGTATCGGATTTTCTCCATCTACCGCCTGATGTGGTCACGGCGCTCGAAGCGGATGCACCAGAGGGTCTACCCGGAGCCACCTACGTCAAAGGATACATACGATCCTATGCCCGCTACTTGGATCTCGACTCCGATCCCCTCGTCGAGGGATATATCAAATATATTCAACCCGAGCTGGCGCCGATAAAAGCTACGGAAACTAGACGATCCAGCCATCCTGACACCGAACAGCAGAGCAAGCCGGCCCATCAGCTTGCCATCGTGTTGCTGTCCACTATCCTGGTATTTCTCGTGATTTGGTGGTTTTATCCCCAGCCGACTAAATTCATCGACAAGCTTCAATCCTTATTTTTTAATATTGGCGGTGGTCCGACCGTTCCCTCAGGTTTTGAACCCAGGACCCTGCCTGAACAGCGGCCCGATGATCCGATCTTGGAGCCCTCTGAGCCGAGTGATCAGCGATCAGAAATCTCGGTGTCGGCATTGACAGAGCTCTCTCGGGTTGAGGCTGGGGGTATAGACGATGCTCAGCCCGCTGAGATTGAGGAGAAACCGGTCGGCGAAGTGCAAAAGCAGAATTTACCGGGTGGTGTTGCCGCGCAGATGGGTCAAGAAAATTTGATAGCGAAGATACCACCAAATGCCTCACCACAAGTCGAAGGACTCGATACACAAGGTCGGGAAGCCCCGGGTGTGGATCGATTGAAGTTGTCCTTTCAGGAGCATTCCTGGACCGAGGTCTATGATGTCAATAAGGAAAAACTGTTATTTGGATTGATGAATTCCGGTTCGATCAAGGAGTTGCGAGGTACCGCACCATTCCGTATCTTGCTAGGTAATTCCACTGCAGTGAATATCTATTTCAACAATGAGCCATTCGATCATTCCCAGTTTGAACGTTGGGACAAAACCGCTCGTTTCAATATTGGCAATATCGCGGCGAACTGATTTTCTGCGCGCATTCTGTGTACCCGAAAACCCACCTGCTATAGTAAATCTCCCCTAACTCGATTATGTCCAAAGGTATACAATCTATCCGAGGTATGCACGATGTGCTACCCGAGCAGACCCCTGCCTGGCAGGTCCTGGAAGATCGCATCGAACAGCTCTTGCTTGGTTACGGATACCAGGAAATCCGGATGCCCATCGTCGAGCGCAGTGATCTGTTTTCCCGCTCCATCGGTGAGGTTACCGATATCGTTGAAAAAGAAATGTATGGTTTTGAGGACCGCAACGGTGATCGCCTTAGCTTACGCCCGGAAGGCACGGCAGGATGTGTGCGTGCGGGCATTCAGCATGGCCTATTGCACAATCGGCAACAAAGATTGTGGTATATGGGTCCTATGTTTCGTCGCGAACGTCCTCAAAAGGATCGCTATCGCCAGTTTCACCAAATCGGTGTAGAGGCGTTTGGTTTTCAGGGGCCCGACATCGATGCTGAATTGATTATAATGACCGCACGTCTGTGGTGTGTCCTCGGCCTAAAAAATATAAGGTTGGAGTTGAATTCATTGGGTAGCCCTCAGGCGCGTCGGGATTATCGCGCAAAATTGCTTGCCTATCTCGAAACCCATCGAGATCGACTCGATGCGGACGCGAAGCGACGCATGCATATGAATCCACTTCGGGTACTGGATAGTAAGAATCCCGAGATGAAGGTCGTAATCGACAATGCCCCTGATCTGTTGGAAGAAATCGATGAGGATTCCCGCCGTCATTTCGACGGACTAAAGGCCGTTCTCGATCGCATGGGAATAGCCTATGTGGAAAACCCCCGATTAGTGCGGGGATTAGATTACTATAGCAGGACGGTATTCGAATGGATCTCCGATGAATTGGGTGCCCAGGGAACAATTTGTGCCGGTGGTCGTTATGATGGGCTGGTTGAGCAATTAGGCGGTCGGGCGACGCCGGCGGCGGGTTTTGCTCTAGGCTTGGAGCGCCTGCTGCATCTGCTGGAGGTGCAGGGAGTAGCGCCAGAGACTAGAGGCGTTCATGCCTACCTTGTTATGATAGGCGCTGAGGCGGAACGGGTTGGCTGGACTTTGCTTGAAACCCTGCGCGATGAACTGCGCGGGATTCGGATAGTTGCCAACTGCGCCGGGGGGGGATTCAAGGCACAGATGAAACGTGCCGATCGCTCGGGCGCCGAGTTGGCGCTCATCCTTGCCGCAGAAGAAGTCGGCGAGGGTATGATCAGTGTGAAACATTTGCGTAGGCGGGAGGCCCAGCAAGCGTTGTCACAGTCGAAATTGGTGGAATATCTGAAAACAACATTGGTAGGGATTGCTACCTAAATAACTTCCCTATCCGGCTTGCCTTATCGCTCGTATTCTGCGTTGTTATAACAGGCGATCATTCGGCGCCGGTTTGAGACGCGTCTCGTTCGAATTCCTAGGAAATATCACCGGAATAACTAGAGCAAAAGCAATGGCAGAGCATCATACTGACGAGCAACAGCTCGAAGAAATAAAAAAATGGTGGGATGAAAATGGCAAGGCGTTAATAGCCGGGGCGTTATTGGGCCTGGGGGGGCTGCTTGTCTGGCGGGGTTGGGGGCATTATCACGAGACCCGGGCACAGGATGCCTCTGAGCATTATGCGGTGGTCGTCCAAGCGATGAGTGAAGACGAGATCCAGCCGGTCATCGATAATACCGAAGAACTGAAGAACAACTATTCATCCACGCCCTATGCCGCTCTGGCCGCATTGGAGCTAGCTAAACTCAAGGCCCAGACCGGTGATCTTGATGAGGCTGCCGAACGGTTGCGCTGGGTCACCGGCAACAGTTCACAGCTGACGGTGCGAAACATGGCCAGGATTCGTTTGGCGCGAATACTGAATGCTCAGAATAAGAATGATGAAGTCTTGGCGTTGTTGTCCTCAACAGAATTTTCCTCGGGTTACACCTCATTGATAGAAGAGATCAAAGGCGATGCCTTGTTGGCCAAGGGTGAAAAACTTAAGGCGAGAGAGGCCTATACGAAGGCGCTGATTGGGGTGGGCGGGAACTCGGAGTATCTGCGTATGAAACGTGACGATCTCGGGGAGGCCCCTGAGCGTGATGAGGTATGAGGATGACTGCGAGCAGGGTGCTACTTAAGTTCGTTTTATTTTTTAGCGTAGCCTTGCTGACCGGTTGCGGTTGGTTTTCAGAGGACAATACTCGGGTACCTACCGAGCTCCAACATATTCAACAAACTCTACAGGTCAGGGAGCTGTGGCAGGAGTCCAGTGGCGCAGGGATCGGTGAAAGATATCTGAAACTCTATCCGATGCTCGTTGGCGAGCAGCTCTATCTCATCAATGCAAACGGTGGCGTAAAGGCCATGCTGAGTGATCAGGGCGAGCCGCTGTGGGATGTAGAAATGGAGGTCGCTGTCAGCGCTGGGCTCAATGGAAATGAGGAACTGCTGGTTTTCGGCACCGAAGAGGGGGATGCCATTGCCCTGAGTGTGGATGATGGCAGTGAACTCTGGCGCAAACGCCTCTCCAGCGAACTCGTTGCAGTATCTCAAGCTGGTCTTGGGGTCGTTGCCGTGCGTACCAATGACAGTAAGGTCTACGGCCTCAGTACGATCAACGGTGAGGTGATCTGGCAACTCAGCCGCAAGGCTCCGGTGTTGACGCTCAAGGGGGCGAGCGTTCCGATCGTCAATAGCGGAAAGCTGGTGGTTGGGTTTGACGATGGAAAACTGGGGGTGTTTTCCTTATTGAGTGGCAATACACTTTGGCAAATCACCCTGGGTGTGCCCAAGGGGCGATCTGAATTGGAGCGAATGGTCGATATCGATACCGCTCTCAAGGTGCGAGATGGCATTATCTATGCCGTAGGTCTTCACAGTCAGGTGGCTGCTATCACCCTGATCGAGGGTCGCGTGCTCTGGTCACGCGAAATTTCCTCCTATACCGGTCTTGATGTGGATGAATCTCAGGTATTCGTTACCGATGAAGACGATCAGGTGTGGGCCTTAGATCGGCGTACAGGTGCTTCGTTGTGGAAGCAGGATAAATTGAAATACCGTAAGTTGACCTCGCCGGCGGCCATCCAGGACTTTATCGTGGTAGGAGATTTTGAGGGTTATCTGCACTGGCTGGCAAAATCCGATGGGCATCTCGTTGCCCGCACCCCTTTTGATGGCGATGGGATACTGACCACACCCAAGGTGGTTGAGAGCCGGGCCTATGTCCTGGGCAAGGGAGGCGATTTCGTGGTGCTGGATATTGCTCCTGAACAGGAATAGGTCCTAAGTGTATACTCATGACGAATGAGTATAATCGTTCGATGCTGTCTTTATTGACTTTCCTATAACCTCCGTTTTTTCAATCCTAAGCTACTAAAATGTTACCTGTAATCACTCTCGTGGGTCGGTCTAATGTGGGCAAGTCCACGTTGTTTAATCAGCTCACTAGGACTCGGGATGCCCTAGTGGCGGATTTTCCGGGTTTGACCCGGGATCGTAAATATGGTGTTGGCAGGGTGGGAGACAGCGGCTATCTGGTCGTGGATACAGGCGGCCTCAGCGACGATAAACATTCTATAGCGGCGCGCATGGCGGATCAGACCCGGATTGCGTTACAAGAAACGGATATCGTTCTGCTGCTGGTGGATGGGCGCGAAGGGTTGACGGCCGCGGATGAAACCATCGCCGCCTATTTGCGATCTTACGGCAAACCCATGGTGCTGGTGGTCAATAAGATCGATGATCTGGACCCGCATCAGGCCTGTGCTGAGTTTCATGCCCTGGGCATGGGAGTTCCTCAGCCCATAGCGGCGGCCCATGGCCGGGGGATCTCGGGGCTGGTGGAATACGCCCTGTCAATGCTGCCTGATTTCGAATCCGGTATCGAAGAACCCGCCCATGATGGGCAGGCTATTCGCATCGCCTTCGTTGGTAGACCTAATGTTGGTAAGTCGACGCTCATAAATCGCCTGATCGGCGAGCAAAGGCTGTTGACCTTCGATCTTCCCGGTACTACACGTGACAGCATAGAGATTCCGTTCGAGAAGCAAGGCCAGGCTTATATCCTGATCGACACGGCGGGTGTGCGCAGACGTGCCCGGGTGAAGGAGGTGGTGGAGAAGTTTAGCGTGGTGAAGAGTCTGCAGGCGATAGAATCCGCCCAAGTGGTGATTCTAGTGCTAGATGCCCAGCAGGGGATAACGGATCAGGATGCGGCGCTGTTGGGGGTGGTGGCCCAGTCCGGACGGGCCGTGGTGTTGGCGGTTAACAAGTGGGATGGCTTGAAGGATGACCAGAGAAAGCAGACCCGGCGGGAGCTCGATCGGCGCCTGTCGTTTCTGAGCTACGCCGAGTGTCACATGATATCCGCATTGCATGGCAGCAAGGTGGGAGGGCTTCTCCCCGCGGTACTCAAGGCCTATCGATCGGCAATGGTTAAAATCGCCACACCTAAATTGACCCGCTTGTTGGAACAGGCCGTGCAGGCCCATCAACCTCCATTGGTTAGAGGCAGGCGCATTAAATTGCGCTACGCCCATCAGGGGGGGCACAATCCACCCCGATTCATTATCCATGGTAATCAGACTCGCCATCTATCGGAAAGTTATAAACGCTATTTGATGAATTACTTTGTTAAGGCGCTGCGACTTAAAGGCACCCCGGTACGGCTGGAGTTTAAAACGGGTGACAATCCCTACAGCGCGCGGCGTAATAAACTTACACCTCTCCAGCAACGAAAGCGGAAACGAATGGTCTGCCAGGTGAAGAGACGGCGATGAGTTGAGAGATTTTAATAAACCTCTAAAGTAACTACTCGCACCATGAAGGGCATTAAGGACATGAAGTGTTAAAAGGAAATAGTGAGCTGGCAAGCCGAGTCATTGGTGTCGCTATCGTATTGCTTTCCTAGTTGAAGACCAGATTGTATTGGGATCAAAAGGTGTTGAAACATTTCGAGGTATTTATGAAGCACAGTTGCTGACATAGTATGAGACTTAAAAAAAACAGCACGGCTTTCTGATCA
>JAAEPA010000449.1 GCA_024222475.1 Gammaproteobacteria bacterium
ATTTCGTCCGGGCGGGCCGCCCGTATCTCGATCATCACGCTCAAACACCAACCTCAGTTTGCGGCTCGATAGGCACGCCCCTCAGATCGCGCCGCTTCAGGGCTCGGCGCAAACCGGTATGATGACCGACTTGCCGACGTGGCTGCCGGTGCCCTGGATCAACAAAGAAGGAACTGTTTTCAATGCCACCAATCCCTCCGGCTCAGGGAACCAACAGTTCGATCAGAAACGGTCGTTTACGCTTCAAATCCTAGGCACAACCTGACGGCGATTATGTAAGCAGTGGCTTCGCTATTGGCCCGCCGGCTTACCGCGCGGCTATGCGGACAAAGCTACCCTTGGATTTCCGCACAACTATCCTACCTGCGCCTTCGGCTGAACAGTCAAAAAGTGCCAACTCCCGACATTCGCCGTTCTGTAGATGTGGGCGTCTCCTGATATGGATCAACCGACATTCCCCGGATGACCGGTATCGAAGCGTCAGATTGGGCGATTTCGTCTTTCCTCGCAAATCTGACAGGCAGCCGCGGTGCAAAAGGCGCTCGGTATGGGCCTAGCCCGTCTTAAGCAACTGGCGGCCGATTTTGAAAAAATTGAGTTTAGTTGGCTTGTCTCGGTCGCGGATTTGTTTGGTGTGTGGGCGTTGAAGGTTGATTTTGGGGCTGTAGTG
>JAAEPA010000450.1 GCA_024222475.1 Gammaproteobacteria bacterium
CTCAATAAAAGCTCATGTGCTAAACATTGCTGATAGGTGGACTCCAACAGTCCTGGACCAAGTACTTTGTGAACATCAATTGCGGCGCCAATAACTCGGCTTGCCAGCTCACTATTTCCTTTTAACACTTCATGTCCTTCATGGTGTGAAGTATTTAGGTAAGGTGTATTGAACATCCAGGCATTTTCTAGGTCTGCTGTTGATTTGTCAACCACCTTAAAAAACCATGTTACATGGCGACATTAACTCCATACAGTAAGCCATCGGCTTTGCCGGCGCGATGCCAAAATGCTCTGCCGATCCGGCATTTTTTCGAGCACGTTCACGAGCACTATTACGGAACCAATAACCCCTAACCCCTTTGAGAGGCGTGCCTCAATCCCCTCGCTATGTGGGTGGTTGGTGACTAGGGTACCCATAACCGTAATATCCCCCTTTGCTGAACCCCAGGCGACTTTTATTTAATACGGTTCCTATGGGTTTTGAGTTATCTAAGTAGGAAATCGCCTCCTTCAGCATCGGTTGGGTAGTTTTTTCTGCTTCGACAACCAACAGGATCTGCCCCATCAATCCGGCCAGTACCCGCGCCTCGTTGGTAACGAGTAAAGGCGGTGCATCAAACAGGATGAGCCGATCGGGGTAACGGGTGGATAGTTCTTCTGCGAGGTGACGCATGTTGTCGCTGGCCAATAGTTCGGTGAATTGAGGGTGTTCCTGACCCGCGGGGAGCAGCGTTAATTTGGGAATATCGGTTTTTACCAAGACCTCACCGGGGTTCGTTACCGAGGCGGAAAGCAGGTCGGTTAAACCTTGGCGCTCCTCGATCCCCATCATGCGGCTAACGCCGCGTTGAGAGGCGTCGGCATCGACCAGCAATACGGTCCTGTCAAGTTCCTTCGCGATACTCAATGCCAGGTTGATCGCAGTCGTTGTCTTGCCCTCTCCCTTGACGGCGCTGGTCACCATGACCAGATTGCCATGATCAGTGGTCGTCGAACGTTTGCCAAAGGCATTGTGTAATAGGGGCCGTTTAATGTTTCGATATTCGTCTACGGCATTTCGGTTGGATGGGCTGAATAGTACTATCCTGTCCTTTTCCAGGCGGGGGATATCTATAGTTATGGGGGGCGAGGTGGTGGGCTGAGCAGCGCCGGGTTCCTTGTCCTGGCCGCTGTGCTCAACTGCTGTTCTATCAGCAGGCGCGTGGGGATTGTTGGCGCTTGGGTCGCTGGTTTGCGCGGTATCTTTGTTGTTGGTGGAACCGAAATACCGCTTCATCGCCTTTTCAAAGCTGCTCATAGCAGGTTCACTCCCTTGATCATCTCGATGATATCTTTAAGGTCGATGCGCAGATAAAGCATCCCGGCAAGGGTGACGAACACCAATAGAAAACCCGTTAATAGCGACCAGAAAGAAATTGCCTTAAAAATGATTTTCGTTCGTTGATCAACGGCGTCAACCATGGAAACGCTGCCAAATACGGGCAGTTCCGTGGTCTCTCTAAGATCCTGCAAGGTGTCGATAGTGGGTCTTAGCAATATTAAACCAAACACCAGACCCGCGCCTGCGCCAATCCCAGCGGCTAAGGCGCCGGTGAGGAAAAGAAGCCGCTTGGGGCCCGTCGGTATGACGGGGACTATGGGGGGGTCGATGATCTTAAACTGGACATCATCCGTGCTCTTTTCGACCTCGAAGGTTATCAAGGCCGATTCGCGTCGCTCGACCAGTCCTTCATAGTTGCCTTTGATGATTCCGTAATCGCGATTCAGTTTGATCAGATCCGCCTCCACCTGCGGTATGGTATCGATCATTTTCTGCAGGTGGTCCATTTTCGACTGGTATTGTTTTGACCTTACCCTGAGGGCCGCCACCTCGGCCTCCGTCTCTCCCAGCGCAGCCTTTAACTCCTGGTAGGCGAGACTCTGGTGCAAGGCCAAGGAAGGTGCTTGCTCGCCCGTATCGTCGCCACCGATGGGCTCTTTTTCAGCTTGGCGCTGTTGTTCGTCTATGATGCGTTGTACCGCAATCACCTCTGGATGGTTTTCCGTGTATACCCGCAGCAGTTCATTGAGCCTTACGTAGGCAGGATTGACGGTATTTCCCACGGGGAGGTCGCTGGGCACTTTAATATTAGCGATCTGCTGCTTCAATTCATTGCGTCGGTTGATGGCCTCGTCAAGCTCCAAGCGGGCAACGCTAAGTTGATCTGTTGCCATGGACAGTTGAGAGAAGTAGCTTTGGCCGGCCTCCGGCATCAAACCTACGTTTTTTCGCTTGAAATCTTTCAACGCGGTTTCGGCGCTCTCCAGCTTGGCCTCGTATACCTTGATCTGATCGTTCAAGAATTGCTGGGTGCTGGTGGTGTCAAACCGGGATTCTCCCAGTACGGTTTCCACGAATAGATTCAGCAGCTCTTCAACCACCTTTTTGGCCCGTTCGGGATCCTTGTCGGTGTAGGCAATGGCATAAATCTGCTCGCGCCCCCCCCCTGACATAGAAATTTTTCCAGCCAG
>JAAEPA010000451.1 GCA_024222475.1 Gammaproteobacteria bacterium
ATCAACAACACAAACGCAAGATTAGTACCCTGGAACGTGAATTAAAACGTAAAGAGAAAGCCCTGGCGGACCTTGCTGCCTTGTTGGTGTTGCGAAAAAAGTACGATGCCCTCTGGGAGGGCACAGAGGACGATTAACCACGCTGGCTGAACGACAACGGGTGGTGAGTCTGATCCGAGAGGCGATCCAGTCAGGTGCGCGACAGCAGCCAGTCTGTGAAGTATTGGAACTGTCGAGCCGAACTTACCAGCGCTGGATTAAGACCGGTGTGGTCAGTGATGGCCGTACTACGACAAAACGGCCCACGCCCGTGAACAAACTCAGTGATGATGAGCGCCAGCAGATACTGGCGGTCTGTAATACACCGCTTTACGCACACTTACCGCCTTATCAGATTGTGCCACGCCTGGCCGATCGAGGTATCTATCTGGCCTCAGAGTCGAGTTTCTACCGGATCCTGAAAGCCGCGAATCAGTTAACCCATCGAGGCAATATAAGGATCCAGGCGAAGTCCAGCAAGGTGCGCCATTTTACCGCGGTCCGGCCCAACCAGGTCTGGAGCTGGGATATCACTTATTGCCCCAGTCGCATCATCGGTCAACATTACTATCTGTACATGATTGAA
>JAAEPA010000452.1 GCA_024222475.1 Gammaproteobacteria bacterium
GGTTTCACGCCGACAACGGTTCAGAATATATCAATAAGCGGGTCGCTGAATTGCTCAACAAACTGCTCATCGAGCTCACCAAATCCCGCGCCCGCAAGACCAATGACAATGCCCTGGTGGAGAGTAAAAACGCCTCTATCGTCCGTAAGCATTTGGACTATCACCACATCCCTCAGAAATGGGCGCCGCTAATCAACGACTTCCACCAGAACTACCTCAACCCCTACATCAACTACCATCGCCCCTGCTTCTTCCCCGTCACCACCACTGACAGCAAGGGCAAGCAACGTAAAACCTATCCCTTCGAGGTGATGATGACACCCTATGAGAAACTAAAATCCCTAACCGATGCCGAGTCTTATCTCAAACCCGGGATTCGCTTCAAACAACAGGATGAAATTGCCTATGGGATCAGCGATAATGAAGCGGCCAAACAGCTGAACGAGGCCAGAAAACAACTCTTCGCAACCATTGCCGAACAGCCCAAGAGAGTCGCTTAAACACACCTCATCCGGGCTTGTATTTTGGTTACGATTTGCAGACACAGTGGACGGTCTACGTATGGACAAAGCATGAATTTCCTACGGAATGCGTGGACAACCCATGGACAACATCCCTGTTGCCCACCGGTTGACCACACGAATTCACCCTTTGCCCACACTACGCCGTGATAGCTCAGTGATGAAGCGACTCGCCTGCGGCGCAACAACAACTGTTTTAGAATAGAAAGAAAAAGAGCAAAGTAACGATATAACATCATCCGCTGAACAGGACAAATGAGTGGCCTGAATCAATCTTACAGGCCCATCCCTCCAAAACCCGTTCAGACTCATTTAAGGATTGGAATATACTTTGTTTTCTATTCAAGCATTCGTAATTTTAACGAGACGAGTTGACTAACGGACGGCAAAACAAGCATGGATTAAGACCTTGTGCGTAACCGATCACAGGTATCGACATTCCAGCATGGAATGCCTTAATCCAGAGACCATGGAGGGTAAATCTTAACCGTTCGTCAGTCATATAGGGGCCTCTCCTTGGCGCTGGTTCCCGGCTTCCATGCCGAGATGAGGGAATTTCCGTGTCTGTCGTGAACTTTTCACCCTTGCGCTAGACCGTCTTACCTTACACTTTAGTAAGCGATGGCCGAAAGGGCTTGACATGACGACATAACCAACCCTTTCGACTCATTAAACCCCTCCGTCATGAATAGAGTCAATCCGCTAACCCCGCAAGCATATCATTCACACTAGCCTTGGCATCTCCGAACAACATAAGCGTGTTTTCTTTAAAGAATAGAGGATTTCCAACACCAGCGTAACCCGCTGCCATACTGCGTTTCATCACAATGACGGTATCGGCCTTCCACACCTCGAGCACCGGCATACCCGCGATAGGACTCGCCGGATCATCTTGGGCATCAGGATTGACGATATCGTTGGCGCCGATGACCAATACCACATCGGTCTGCGGCAAATCGTCATTGATTTCATCCATCTCCAACACGACGTCGTAGGGCACCTTCGCCTCGGCAAGCAGGACATTCATGTGTCCCGGCATCCGTCCAGCCACCGGATGAATGGCAAATCGGACGTTAACGCCTTGGTCTTGGAGCTTCTTGGTGATCTCATAGACGGGATGCTGGGCCTGGGCTACGGCCATGCCATAGCCGGGCACGATGACCACGCTCTTTGAGTCCTTGAGCAATTGAGCCGTTTCCTCAGCACTGGTGGCAACCGCCTCTCTCTGTTCGCCACCTTCCTGCTTTACAACAGTGCCCTCCGCAGCGCCAAACCCGCCGGCGATCACGGCGAGGAATTGGCGATTCATGGCGCGGCACATGATGTAAGAAAGAATAGCACCGCTGCTGCCCACCAGGGCGCCGGCAACGATCAACAAGTCATTGGAAAGCATGAAGCCGGTAGCCGCCGCCGCCCAACCCGAGTAGCTGTTGAGCATCGAGATCACCACCGGCATATCCGCCCCGCCGATGGCCATCACCATATGTACACCAAAGGCAAAGGCGACAAGGGTCATGATGATCAGAGGCACCATGCCCGAAGCGGCAGTATCAGCTCCCACGAAAACCATACCCATCCAGATACAGACCAGACCCAGGCCCAGATTGAGCCAGTGGCGTGCTGGAAGAAATATGGGTTTACTGGTGATCGAAGCATTTAATTTGCCAAAGGCGATCACCGAACCGGTAAAGGTGACGGCACCGATCAGGACCCCCAAATAAATCTCGATATCATGGATGGTCTTGTCCACACCGGTAAAGTGCATGGTCGGGTCCAAGTAGTTCGCAAAACCTACCAGCACTGCGGCCAGCCCCACGAAACTGTGCAGGATGGCAACGAGCTCGGGCATGGCAGTCATCTGCACCCTAGCTGCCACGATGAAGCCGATAGTCGCGCCGATGAGCATACACACCGCCACGATACCGTAGCTGGCGACTTGACTGCCTAAGATCGTGGCTACCAGCGCGATCACCATACCGATAATGCCGTAAATATTGCCGCGTCGCGCGGTTTCCTGGTGACTCAACCCGCCTAGGGCCAGGATAAATAAAACGCTAGCCGCGATATAGGCAACTGTAAGCAAACCTTCAGTCATCTTGATTCCCCTTTATTTGCGAAACATTTGCAGCATACGCTGAGTCACCAAGAAACCACCCGCGACGTTGATCGTGGCAATCAGGATACCTATCGCCGCTAGGATGGTTACCATGGTGGATGATGTCGAGACCTGCAATAAGGCACCGATGACGATGATGCCACTGATGGCGTTAGTGACACTCATCAGCGGCGTATGCAGCGCCGCGCTAACGTTCCATATCACCATATAACCCACAAAACAGGCCAATACGAAGACCGTAAAATGCCCCAGGAAGGCCGGTGGGGCAACCTTGCCCAACCCGGCCAGCAACAACCCAGCTATCACCATGAATGCAATGGGACCCCACTTTGATGTTTTTTCGGGTTCGACCTCTGTCACTTGTGGCGGCGCTGGAGTAGCCTGTTTTGAAGTGGCAATGGCCGGTATCTTGGGCGGTGGCGGCGGCCAAGTGATTTCCCCCTCTTTGATAACCGTCGTTCCCCGAATCATATCGTCCTCCATGTCCACCGTGATCTGACCATCCTTGTCCTTGCACATATCATTGAGCAGATGGCGCAGGTTGGTGCCATAGAGCTGACTGGATTGGGTGGCCAGCCGACTGGGCAGATCCGTGTAACCGATCAGGGTAACCCCATGCCTGACAACAACCTTATCCGGTTCGGTCAAGGCACAGTTACCGCCCTGCTCGGATGCAAGATCCACAATCACGCTTCCTTCGCGCATACTTTCCACCATGCCGGCAGTAATAAGCTCTGGGGCGGGTTTGCCGGGTATCAGGGCGGTTGTGATAATGATGTCCACTTCCATCGCCTGCCTAGCAAACAGATCCATTTCCGCTTTAATAAATTCAGGACTCATTACCCTGGCGTAGCCACCTTCGCCACTGCCTTCTTCCTCAAAATCCAGCTCCAGGAATTCGGCTCCCATGCTCGCCACCTGCTCTTTGACCTCCGGTCGGGTATCAAAGGCCCGCACTATGGCCCCCATCCCCCCTGCAGCCCCGATGGCTGCCAGGCCCGCGACACCGGCACCAATGACCATCACCTTGGCTGGCGGCACCTTTCCCGCCGCGGTAATCTGGCCGGTAAAAAATCGCCCAAACTGATTCGCTGCCTCAATCACTGCGCGATAACCCGCGATATTGGCCATGGAACTCAAGGCATCCATCTTTTGAGCCCGGGAAATACGGGGTACGCTGTCCATGGCCAATACGGTGACCTTGCGTGAAGCCAACCGATCCATGAGATCCTTGTTTTGGGCCGGCCAAATAAAACTGATGAGGGTTGCCCCTTCCTTCAACAACTCCGTTTCATGGACTCCAAGCACCGGATGGGCCTGCGGCGCCCGCACCTTGAGTATGATGTCTGAATCAGACCATAGGGCTCGTGAGTCCTTCACGATCTCGGCGCCCGCTTCCTTGTAGGCCTCATCGGTAAAACTGGAATCAACCCCGGCACCGGCTTCAATGGCGACGGAGAAACCCATCTTTAAAAACCAGTCGGTCGTTTCCGGCGTTGCTGCAACTCGCCTTTCGCCGGCATGGATCTCCTTGGGAATTCCTATCTTCATGGACGTTCCTCCACTTTAAGGATTTAGTTGTTGGTTAATTTCATACCCACAGCGCTACGCAGTCACGCAGCGCAGATGTGATAGTTCACGGGGATCCCAGCGACCAATATTATTCGGGCACCCTTTCCACATCACAAAATCGGGTAAAGCACACCCTTATAAAATAGATCTATATAGAATGGGGATAACAGGCGTAAAAGACACGAAACACCTCCCGGGTGATTCAATACCTGGATCTACACAACGATTACATTTACAGAGTGCGGGATCCAGGGAGAAATTTATTGTTTTTTCGTAAACAGATCTTACTCTTCTAATCTTGACTCAGACTATATCACTACCCAGTGAGAACCTTAGAAATCGCAGCCGGTGGCATTGTACGACGTCATTAAGCAGACCGGTCTCACCGTCTAATCGGAATACCGCTGAGTTGAAAGAAACCTAAGGATACCGATTAAATCACCTAGTGTACAGAAACAATCAACTGACCATGGCCCGACTCGGACCTGGGCCTGACACTATACTTCGCAGCCGATTCAGTCATCTTAACAACTAGTCTGTTTAGACTATCTTGACTGGTATTACAGGACGCAATAATGAGCACAACATCGTGACAGAGCGTAGCATAGGCCTTCTCCCCTCCCCGAATCGACCTCCTTTTGACGGACGTTTCCCACCTTTCAATACTACCGCTGTAGAGCGCCTCAAATCAGCAATTTATAGTGTCATATAGATCCTGAAAGCAATCGAACTCGCATAGCACAAGCTATTGATCCGTATAGCTATATCTTCTCCCTCGGGAATCACGATAAGGATTGCATCCTTAGGTCCGTTAACGGCACCTGCCTGTACCACTCATCCATCCTTTGGTCCGTTAACGGCACGTCTATGTGCCACTTGCTCCACTTGGTCTCAAATTCACTCTACGAACCAATGTCTTGCACACTTGCAAGCAAGATCGATTGCAGGATCTAGGTGGCAACTGGAACAGGCCTTAGTCATTTTCTTGAATTTTCAAGAGTCAATCTTGGCTCGTTCTCCGCACAACATATACATCGGGATACAGGACAGTGCATCATACGGCAGGAAAATATCAAAAAAGAGTACATGAGCGTATCGGTCAGCCTAGCGTAGAAGAATTGATGAGCAAGGACTTCCAAACAGTATCCCCTGATACGCCACTCAACAGAGTCGTTGATCATTTGCTAAAACGGTACATTCCTGATGTACCCATGGTCATGATCGATGAAGACAGCGGGCGGCTGAAAGGCTTCGTATCAGAACGTGACTGTGTAGATTATTATTCTAATGAAATCTTTTACGCCAACCCCGACATCACTGCAAGATCGGTGATCAAACGAAACCAAACCCCACAGACCATCACCGTAAATACCGATATCTTCACAGCCGCATCCATCATGGTCTATCACGACTGCCATTTCTTACCCGTAGTTGAAGACAAAAAGTTGATTGGCATACTCGGGCGTCAAACCTTACTCAGGGGACTACACGACTACCGAGATCAAGCGATGACACTCGCTGAAGAAAGAGCATCCCCGGATTTGAGTGAAATAGCCAATCATCGCTTTATTGCTAACAACTGAAAAATCGGTTGCCCAGCCCGTATATTTCATAAATATTCGCGTGATGATTCGGTAGAAGTTTGTTTCCACAGGGGATTGTACTCCAGGCATCCTGCCTTGCTCCCTAACAAGCCTTTGCGCGAAGGATACGGCTGACTGAGTAAAATTCCTTGCGAAATCACTAGACCAGCGGGGCATATGGAATGCATGAATTACCCAGACTGGGTGGGAGCTTTGCTGAAGGAACCGACACCCAAAGGAGTATAGCCTCCGATTCACCCTCCACAAGTTAGCGGATGAATGGGCGCATAGCCTTTGCTTTTAATGATACATTGCCCCTCATCGCTCAATACCCAGTCAATATATTTCTTGATTTCCCCTTGGGGCTCCCCATCAGTGTACATATACAATGGGCGTGCGAAAGGATAACTTTTATCCTGCACTGTGTTGACACTGGGATTTACGCATTCGCCATCTCCCTGCCTGGCGATGCAAACCATTTTCACTTGATCGGAGGCAAAGACCAGGCTGCTATACCCTATAGCACAGGGGGCTGAACTCACCAGGGCCACCGTGTCTCTAGAGGCCTGCATATCTTTGCTTCCAAGCTTGTAGTCACGTTTCAGACCAAGTACCGTTCTTCGAAAAAAGGCATAGGTTCCCGAACTGTTCTGGCGACTAACCCTCACGATTTCTTGATTCTTGCATCCCGGCACCTCTACTCCAATGTCAGACCAGCGCTCGATCTTACCATCTTCGCCATAGATCTCAGCTAATTGATTTATCGTCAAAGTCTGAACGGGATTATCCTTGTGCAGATAAACCGCCACCGCATCATAGCCCACAATGAACTTTTTGGGATGGTGGCCCCGCTTTCGGGCCATTTCCACCTCTTTTCCTCTCATCAGACGACTGGCATTGGCAATATCCACCGTACCGTTAATCAACGCAGCAATACCCGTACCCGAGCCACCGGCCGTCACCGCAACACCCGCCTTCGGATTCACCGTTTTATAGGCCTCCGACCAGGCTGAAACTGCAGCAACCATGGTGTCGGAACCCTTATTCTGCAGCAATATACGCGATGGCCCGGTCATGGATTCAAAGGACCACAACCCACCGATTAACACCCCAATCAACCCGAACACCTTCAGTGGTTTCATCATCTATTTACCTCTTAATTCCTAATATCATTATTTCGTAAACCAACAATATATTTAACTTTAATTAAGTATTGCAACCCTCTTTCGTAGTATCATCATCCCTGCCGAGACGCTGACCACCCGAAGTTGGGTGATGGGAAAATAAACCAGGCACATCGTACTTAGCCTATAGCCTAAAAACTACACCATTAATACTTATTGCTTGTTGCTTTTTTGTGCAAATTGTATGTTACACTGGAATCGCCCCTCGGGGAAGGCATTCATTAATATAACCTAATGTACTAATTCATATAGAGATTAATGATGGATTGGAGGACTAATAAAATGAAACGAAAACTTTTAGCGTTAACCGTGATCGCCACAACTATGGTGGCATCTCAGGCAGCGCTGGCTGGGGCCGATGGCGACACTATCGCTTACACCTGCAATGGCTGTCACGGCACCGATGGTGTTAGCAAAGGGGCGGCTCCATCTCTTAAAGGCATGCCTGCCGACTATCACACCAAGGCCTTAAAAGCATTCAAGGCGGGCAGCCGACCATCGACTATCATGGGTCGTATTGCCAAGGGCTACGACGATAAAGAATTAGAAGCCGTAGCCAAGTATTACGAAGCTCTGAAATAATCAGAAAGGGAGGTATGAGATAAAATGTCCACACTTTCACGTAGAAATTTCATTAAACTAGCTGCCACTTCCTCTGTCGCGGGACTTGGGGTCTACGGTTGTGCCGCCAATGCCAAGAAGAAAAGCAGTGGCGGTGGTCATGTGGTCGTCATCGGTGGGGGTGCAGGGGGTACGATTGCCGCTAAGTACATCCGCAAGATGGATCAGAACATCAAGGTCACTCTCATCGAAAAAAACGCTGATCACAGCACCTGCTTTATGAGCAACTGGGTACTCGCGGGTATCCGTGACCTGGATTCCATCACCCACAGTTATGACAAGCTGGCCAGCAATCACGACATCAAAATAGTCCATGATACCGTGACTGAGATCGATGCCGCAGGCAAGAAGGTTAAAACGGCCGGCGGCAAATCTATAGCCTATGATCGCTGCATCGTCTCACCGGGCGTTAGTTTCCGTTGGGACACCATCGAGGGTTATGATGAGGCTGCCAGTCATAAGGTGCCCCACGCCTGGTTTGCAGGCGAACAAACCACCTTACTACACAAGCAGTTACAGGCCATGTCAGACGGCGGCCTGGTCGTGATCGCCGCGCCGCCAAACCCATTCAAGTGTCCTCCCGGACCCTATGAACGCGCCAGCTTAATCGCTCACTACCTGAAAACCAAAAAACCCAAATCCAAGGTACTTATATTGGATGCTAAGGACAAGTTCTCCAAGCAGGGCCTGTTCACAGCAGGTTGGGAAAAGCTCTACCCTGGAATGATCGAATGGCGATCCAAGGCGAATGACGGCAAGGTGCTGGGTGTCGATGCCGACAAACGGGTAGCCATGACTGAGTTCGATGAGATCGAAGCCGATGTACTCAATGTCATTCCAGCACAAAAAGCGGGGCATATCGCCGAGGCCGCTGGATTGACCGACGATACCGGCTGGTGTCCCGTACACCACAATACATGGGAATCCAAAATCCATCCCGGTGTCCACGTGATTGGTGATGCCGCCATCCAATCCCCTCTGCCAAAATCCGGTTATGCCGCAAATTCCGAGGCCAAGGTCTGCGCCGCAGCAGTGGTGGCACTTCTCAACGGAGAGGAACAGTCCACGCCATCTTGGGTCAATACCTGTTACAGCCTGATAGGTCCGAACCACGGCATCTCCGTGGCCATGGTCTACAATCTCACGGCTGAAGGTAAGGTGGGCAAGGTCAAAGGCTCCGGTGGATTGACGCCGAAAGATGGCAACAATGCCCTGGAAGCCGTCTACGCCAAGAGTTGGTATACCAACATTATTGTAGACATGTTCAGTTGATCCGGAAATCGAGTGCGCTCGTTGCGATTGATCACCACAGGCGTAGTAATGATATGCTAGTCATGTATAAATAACAGCGCGCACATCCCATCCCTCCAAAAAAAACAAATCCCCGTAAAACCTCTGGTCTGCGGGGATTTTTTTATACCAGCATTTTCTTAGCCCGGATATTTCATGAAATATCCGGGTTAGGAATACTATCGAAATAACTTCCCTATCTGACTTGTCTTCTCGCTGGAATTCGGCGTTGTGAAAACAGTTACATAGCGAGGCTATGCGCCTGTTGTCACGCCTTGAATACCAGCGATTATTCGGCGCCAGTTAAGGAAGTTATTTCGTTCACAACCCTTAGCCGTTGAAATTCCCCGAAGCGATTCTCTGGGCCTCCATCGTCTCGATTTCTCGAGCTCCCGAGACCACGACCTCTGGATCCGGTACAAAATTCATATCCAGATCTCGTCCTTCATAAGGGATGGCATTCAACACCGCCTTCATCGCATTCAGTCGCGCCTTGTGCTTAACATCCGAACGAATAATCGTCCAAGGAGCATCGCTGGTATGAGTCCTTTTGAGCATCTCATATTTCATATTGCTGAAATCCTCCCAGCGTTCCTGAGCCTGCACATCCACCTCACTGAGCTTCCACTGCCGCAACTGATCAGTCTTACGTCTATCAAATCGGTAGGCCTGCTCCTGCTTACTGACACTGAAATAAAGCTTTATGAGAATGGTACCCTGCCTTACCAGGTCCTTTTCAAATCCTGTGACGCCAATCTTAAAGTTCTTGTATTCTTCATCGGTACAAAAACCAAACACAGGTTCGACCATGGCTCGGTTATACCAGCTGCGGTCAAATAATACGACCTCTCCTCCACAGGGAAGCTGCTCCACATATTTCTGGAAAAACCATTGCGATCGCTGGGTCTCAGTGGGCTTTCCAAGTGCCACTACGCGGTAGTGTTTTTCATTCATGTAGCGAGTCATTCTGCGAATCGTACCCCCTTTACCCCCGGCATCTCGCCCCTCGAAAAGGATGATCATTCTCCTATTTTTCTCTTCGAGATAATGCTGCATCTTGAGCAATTCCGCCTGGTAGGGTTTGAGCTCCTGCTCCTGGCGGCGCCTGCTGAGGGCCTTTTTGCTGTTGGAAATGTATTCCGTGGTTTTCACCTTTTTCCCGTTGATATAGATGTACTCGGGATTCTTTTCCCCTGAGGCCTGCGCGGTTTCTGCCGTCTCAATCTCCGTTGCAGGCTTTTTAACGGTCGGCTTACTGATAGCGCTAGTAGTTGCCTTCTTAACGACCGATTTACTGGTTGTTGCTTGCTTGGGTTGTAACCTTGGTTGGACACTGTCAGTCATTGGTTCCTCCTAAACTATTTCCTACTGAGAAAATGAGCGATATGTACGATTGCGTATTGGTATCGCGTTTCGTTATATTTTTTGGTTTTCAAGCACCAAGCCGTTTGGCATGCACTACATTGGGTACCTGAGCGAATCTGGCTAGCAATCCGCTTAACTGCTGGGTATTGGCAATTTCCAGCGTCAGATCCATGACCACGTACTCATCGATCTGATTCGTGTTGGTGTTTGCACGCAACAGATTTACCCGCTCTTTACTTATGATGGTAACGATGTCTTGTAACAAGCCCTGCCGATCATAGGCCTCCACGCGCACCTTTACAGGATAAACCTCTCCCTCATCTCCCCACTTGACTTCGATCAGCCTATTGCGAAGATTCTCAGGCAAATTGAGCATATTAGTACATTCTGCGCGGTGAACGGTGATACCCTTACCACGGGTAATGTAACCGATAATAGAATCACCTGGCATAGGATTGCAACAATGCGCAAGTTGGGTCAGCAGATTACCCACCCCTTGGATATTGATTTCACTGGGACTGCGTTCCTTCTTGCTTGAGGTGGTTACTTCTGCAGGGATTAGCCTCTGTGCCGGAACATCCGGAATCTGGAGCATCCCGACAATCTGCATGACACTGATTTCTCCCCTACCCACCTCAGCACACAACTCAGCGGTATTGTGCAGATTAAAGTGGTGAGCCACCTGCTCCAACCCATCGTCCTTTAACCCCAGACGTTGGAACTCACGGTCCATCAGGCCGCGCCCATCCGCAATGTTCTGCTCCCGGTTCTGGTGCTTCAACCAATGACGAACCTTGGCCTTGGCCCGTGAGGTAATTAAAAACCCCAACTGGGGATTGAGCCAGTCACGGCTGGGGCGTGCTTGTTTGGCGGTTAAAATCTCAACTCTTTCGCCGGATTTGAGGCTATAATTCAGAGAGACGATACGGCCATTTACCTTGGCTCCTCGGCAGCGATGGCCCACTTCGGTATGAATGCTGTACGCAAAATCCAAGGGGGTAGCCCCGCGGGGTAGCTCTTGGATATCACCCGTGGGAGTAAGCACGAAAATACGATCCTGCAGGAATCCATGTTTGAAGCTGTCAAGCAGCGCCTTACCATCATGATCGGCTTCCAACAGGTTTTGCAGGTACGAAACACTGCTTCTCGCCATCTCTTTCTGACTTCCTCCCTCCTTGTAAAGCCAGTGTGCAGCCACGCCTCGTTCAGCAAAATCATGCATCTCTCGAGTACGTATCTGCACCTCTACGATCTTCCCTTGGGGCCCAATAATGGCCGTATGCAGTGACTGATAACCGTTTCGTTTGGGGTTGGCGA
>JAAEPA010000453.1 GCA_024222475.1 Gammaproteobacteria bacterium
CAGGGAAAGATCATGCTCTTACCCGGGGAGATCTGCCCAACTTTGCGCCCACCGTAGGTGGTAGCGCCTCATGTAGCAATGCATGGGGTGATTGGGCAGAAGTCAGCAGACGGCATAGTAGTGGATTCTGTTTGATGAAACGAAGGCCTGAAGCCAAGAGAGGGAGGTGCCCATCATGCTCTGTGCTCAGTTTTGACAGAACTGTCAACAAAAGATGTCGCAGGCGCGAGGATGGAACAGTGTTTCCCACAATCAATCGACATAGTTCGCTCGAGATGGGTTGGTCCGACTACGGTTCGACACTCTTGGTAACCGCCCGGTGCGGACCCGCATGCCGGGAGGTGTAGGAGGGAGGGGGATTAAAACCCCCTTCCTATCCTTCTTGGACAAGCCCGTCGGGAATCAATCGAGTCACTTATTATAGAAAATATCTTTTTTGAACCGGCTTGCTCTGAAGACCTGCCAAGGCTAGCAAATCTTAAGCACAAGCATTCATCGTTGCCATTGCAGCAACTCAAACGAGCAACGGGCGATTATTGCTGTATTTTACCGATATCAAAGCCGAGCGCATCCCTCAGCTCAAAATGACTGATTCTCAATCACCCCCGGATTGTTGCAAGCGCTTACATGATCACTGTTCCTGGCCCATTATCGGATCGGTATTGGAACCGGGCCTGAGAACAGGGGCGCAATCCGGGTGGCTACGATCTTCATTTTGGCGCCACAGCAACGGCATTTCAGTTGGGGTCGTTTTTTGATCAACATCAAGGCCCGATCCGGGTTCAGCCCGAGCAGATAGTGCAGCAACCCAATCAGACGTTTGCTGTTGGGGTGAAGAAAGCCAAAGTTGCGGGCGCGTCTAAAGCCTTTGGGCAAGACATGCTGGAGAATCAACCATAAGAATGTTGCGCCACAGACCGTTCTTACTTCCATCTGCTTTGTTTTGCTGTTTTGATACCGAAAGCTCACCTTGCCCTCCTGACAGGCGAGGATATCGTTTTCCTGGATCACACCCCGATACAGATATCGCCCGAGATAGACTAGCGCTTGGTCACCTGAGCCGACAGATGTGCAGTCCACGACCCAGCTTTCGGGATAGCGGGCCGGAAGCTCGAGTCCTTCCCGTGTGATGGCCTCAAGCATTTTGGCGCGAAAGACCTTGGCCAGCGGCCTGAGTTCGGCGGGCAGGGTGAAGGTCACCAAAAAATACTCGGTGGGCAGCTGTTTTTTAAGCTGGCGCTCCAGCCACTGCTGACTCTCGTGATGCTGGCAATGCGGGCAGTTGCGATGCCCACAGGAGTGTGGAACAAAGACTTGGCTGTCACACTCGGAACATTGCGCCAGCATCAAGGGGCTTTGGCGGGTGCGACAGTCCTTCATGGCGGCAAGCGCCTTGCGATGCCCCGGCAGGATCCAGCGCTGGTATTGATCCAGGAACTCAGATTCAAAGGTTTGGATAATCGAAGAGAGCAGGATCATTTGACTTTCCCCCAATCAATGGAAAAGCCATTCATCAAGTCATTGATGATATGCCTGGCGTTCTGGTCCGTGTGGGAGGTCAGGTGGGTGTATTTGGCGGTGGTCAGAATGCTGCGGTGACCGAGGATTTTCTGCACTTCGAGC
>JAAEPA010000454.1 GCA_024222475.1 Gammaproteobacteria bacterium
ATAAGGCGGCGTTTCTCAGTGGGTGAGAGTCCCACCCGGCAATTGTTGCTCCAGCCAGAAGTAATCGGAGCGGCCAAGGTGAGTGTCTCCTTCGGGTCGATAACCGACATTGCTGACAGCAGCCAAGTTGGATAGAAATACCTGTTTAGCAATTGCATAAACGATCGGTTTTGATAACGCCACCAGGAAGTCTCGTCATGGCCAGCTTACAATTGATGCTTGCCCAGAAGGACATCAAGACCAAGCTCGAAGTCGTCTTTTCCCAAGAGCTTGTCGATCGTCTTATCCTTGACCTCATCGGCCAGACCCAAGATATACGAGAGATTGGTACGGAGCTTTTCAACTTACTCCTGCATTGGAAAGTGATCTTGGACTTGGGACAAAGCCTCAATGACAGGCCCCAGCATTAACCTGCCTTCAGCTCATGAAAAACCGCATAAAGGTAGACAACCATAGACCATAGGGTCAGGGCAGCGGCGATATTGAGCAGGACCAAACCACTCAGATGAGTAGGAATCCCCAACAGAGGATGGTGATACAGCAATAACAACAAGGCGATAATCTGGAGCGTGGTCTTGACCTTGCCGATGAATTTCACCGCGACGCTACCGGGCCGGCCAATCTCCGCCATCCATTCGCGTAGCGCTGAAATGGCGATCTCACGACCGATGATAATCATGGCCGGCACCGCCAGATAGAGTGAATGATGTTGCCCCACCAACATGACCAACGCTACGGCCACCATCAATTTATCCGCCACCGGATCGAGGAAGGCGCCAAAAGCGGAGGTCTGAGAAAGCCGGCGGGCCAGATATCCGTCCAGCCAGTCAGTAATCCCCGCCAGGGCAAAGATTAGGGCACTCAAAGGCCAGGCCCAGCCATAGGGAAGATAATATATCACTACGAACAGCGGAATCAGCGCAATGCGGATGAGAGTAAGTATAATGGGAAGATTGATTACAATCATCGGCTGGGGTGGGTATGAAATGCATCGTAGATGAGCTGGGCCAGCCTATCACTGATGCCCGGCACATTGACAAGCTCCTCGACACCCGCACGTTCTATTCCGCGTAATCCGCCGAAGTGCTTTAATAATTGCTGTCTGCGTTTAGGACCAAGGCCTGTTATTTGCTGCAGGGGTGATTGGCTGCGGGCCTTTGACCGGCGCTGTCGGTGACCTGTAATCGCGAAACGATGGGCCTCATCGCGAATCTGTTGAATCAGGTGCAAGGCCGGCGAATGCTCGGCCAGTATAGTCGCCCCCCCGGCCGAGCCGCTCAACAATAGCGACTCCAAGCCGGGCCTGCGGCCGCTCCCCTTGGCCACCGCCACCAGCAACACCCCCTCGACCGCAAGCTCGGCAAACACCTGTTCAGCCTGGCTCAGCTGTCCCTTACCACCATCGATAAACAGGATCTCCGGAAGTTTTGCTTGCGCCTGTTTCAGGCGCTTGTAGCGGCGCAGCAATACCTGGCGCATCGCGGCATAATCATCTCCTGCGGTAATACCTTCGATATTAAATCGGCGGTAATCCGATTTGAGCGGACCCTGAGCATCGAACACTACGCAGGAGGCCACCGTAGCCTCCCCCGAAGTATGACTGACGTCGAAACACTCCATTCGGGTGGGCAAAACATCCAGGTCTAAGACCTCCTGCAGGGCTTGCAAGCGTTTGAGCTGCCCCGCCTTAGTGGCAAGCCGTGCGTGCAGGGCATGATCGGCATTGCGCCGGGCCAAGTCCAACCAACGGGCGCGTTCTCCCCGCAGCGCTTGGATTACCTTCACCTGATGTCCGCACTTGTTTTTTAGCATTTCCTCTAATATGGATCGGTCCTCAAGCAAATGGCTGATGACTATCCGTTCGGGGACATCCCGGTTTAGGTAGTACTGACCCATGAATGCCATCAGCAGAGTCGCCTCGTCGATTTTACCTGGAATGACCGGGTAAAAACTTTTGTTACCCAGATTTAGGCCATTCCGTATATTGAAGACCTGAACACAAGCGGTATCTTGAGCTTGAGCGCAGGCCACGATATCGAGGTTTCCGGATTCACCGCTGATATACTGGCGCTGCGAAATACGCCGCAGGGACTCGATCTGATCCCGATACAGAGCAGCCTTTTCGAAATCCAGTTTTTCGGCGGCACGCTCCATGAAACCAATCAAGGACTCGACCACTTCGCTGCTCTTGCCTTCGAGAAATCGGACCGCATGTTGCACATCGGTAAGATAGGACTCGGTATCGATATGCATTACACAGGGAGCCGTGCAGCGTTTTATCTGATACTGCAGACAGGGCCGGGTCCTGGCTTTGAAAAATGTGTCTTCGCACTGACGCACCCTAAATAATTTTTGCAGTAGTCCCAGGGTCTCTCGAACCGCACCGGCGCTGGGATAGGGACCGAAATATCGTCCTTTTCCGCGCCGCGCCCCCCGATGAAAGGCGAGTCTAGGATAGGGTTGATCCAAGGATATATGGATGTAGGGATAGCTCTTGTCATCGCGCAATAGCACATTGTAGCGGGGGCGATGCTGTTTGATCAGATTGTTTTCAAGCAGCAGAGCCTCGGCCTCGGTGTGAGTGACGGTCACTTCCACCTGCCGCGCATGTTGCATCATGGATTGAGTGCGGTGAGCAAGGCCCGATCGACGGAAATAGCTAGCGACTCGTTTCTTGAGGTCCTTGGCTTTTCCCACGTAAAGCAGCTTGCCGCCCTCACCCAGCATGCGGTAGACCCCTGGACCGTGACTCAGGGTCTTGAGAAAACCATCAGAGTCGAATTCAGTGACAGCTGCGACCATGGATACATTTTATGCGGGCTTGCGGGCGCTAGCCAAGAATTTCGCCGGCTTACACGACCACCGAGGAAATATCCATCATGACAGGGACTGCGCTATGCCTGCGCCTCCAACAAAGTCGACACACAATCGAAGACGGCATAAAAACCGCTCTTCGTCAGGCGCTTGGTCTGGGTGTTATAACGACTACAATGATAGGAATCCACGAGCCACAATCCCTGTTCGAGCCGATGAGTCCGTCCGTGACCGAACTTGTATCTATTCAGCGTAAGGCCCTTAGCACGCAATACCGCGTTGTGAGCCACGGTCCCCAAGGCCAATATTACAGAGTCGAAGGGTAGATCTTTGATCTCGGCAGCCAGGAAGGTATTGCAGCGACGCACCTCTTCGGTGGTGGGCTTATTGTCTGGCGGTAGGCATTTGACCGCATTGGTGATGCGACAACCCCGAAGCATCAAATCATCGCCGCGAGAAACAGAGACCGGCTTGTTACTTAGACCAAAACGATACAGTGTTTCATACAACAGAATGCCTGCATAGTCTCCGGTGAACGGACGAGCAGTGGCATTGGCCCCATGTTTACCTGGGGCCAGCCCTACGATGAGCAATCGCGCCTTCGGATCACCGAAAGCGGCCACAGGACCACAATGGTATTCTGGGTATTGTGTTTTAGTCTCGGTGAGATACCGAACCAGCCGCTCACAGCGGCAACACTTCGGGTCAAATTGGTTCACAGCAGGATGAGATGGGTTCAGGCAATTCCTCTGAAATCCCTTCCCGGATCATAGATACCGTTTCACCAATTGCGATAGGGATTCACCTGCAAAGACGCCGTGTAATAGCGCGCATCTTCTGTAACCTCTTGCCCTGCCCAATCCGGTTTTTCAAAATCCTCATCTTCTTGACCTAACTCAATCTCCGCAACCACTAGTCCCGCATTTTCCCCTTCGAATACGTCGACTTCCCAAAGGTGACGACCATGTTTTACATAGTGCCTGGTTTTCTCGATCACCGGTTTGCCACATAATTGCTGCAGCAGTTCTTGCCCATCCGCTATGGGTATGGTGTAGTCATACTCGCTTCGGGATATCCCCAAAGTTGAGCTCTTGATATTGAGCTTTGCCTTGCCACCGCTAATCCTCACTCTGATAGAGCATGAATCATTGTTCGCCAAGTAACCTTGAAGAAAATCTTCTTGGCGTTCTAATGATGCCTTCCATTGATCGGAATGCACTAAAAATTTTCGTTCGATTTCTGTGGCCATATTGTTTTAGAAACAGTGTTGAACCCGGTTCATCGTTAACCCGGATATTTCATGAATTTACGCGATGATCGCGTAGAGATTTGTTTTCACAAGGGATTATGCGAAGGAGCGGCGTATCCACGATTACGGCCGACTGAGCAAAATTTCTTGTGGAAACAAAGATCAAGCGAGGGTGTGTGCAATTTATGAAATATCCGGGTTAATATCATGGAACTGAATAGGGTTTATTTTCAGCAAATCACCTTAACCGCTCAACCATCAATACTTCACCAACGCAGATCCCCAGGTGAATCCACCACCAAAGGCTTCCATAATGAGTGTTTCCCCACGCTTGATACGGCCATCGCGCACCGCAGCATCCAGCGCCAAGGGTACCGATGCCGCCGAGGTGTTACCATGCATATCCACCGTAACCACGACCCTATCCATGGACATCTTTAGCTTACGGGCCGTTGCTTCAATGATTCGGTTATTGGCCTGGTGGGGTACCAGCCAGTCGATATCGCTTTTGGTAATGTTATTGGCAACCAGCGTTTCATCCACGATGCGACCCAGGGTTTTGACGGCCATTTTGAAGACCTCATTGCCTTTCATGTAAAGATAGGCCTCACCATTCTTGGTCTTGTCAAAACCCTGAGAGATACCATAGGGGACATTCAACAAGTGCTCATAGCGTCCGTCGGCATGTAAATGGGAGGAAAGAATACCCGGTTCTTCACTTTCTTCCAACACGATTGCACCTGCGCCATCGCCAAACAATACACAGGTACCTCGATCTGTCCAATCGATGATGCGAGAAGTGGTCTCGGCCCCAACGACCAGCGCACAACGCGCCCCACCGGTGCGCACGAAACGATCCGCAATCCCGAGTGCATAGACAAATCCGGTACAAACGGCCTGAACATCAAAAGCAGCGCATCCATGAATATCCAAGCGATGTTGTAACAGACAGGCCGTACTGGGAAAAATCTTGTCCGGTGTCGTGGTAGCCATGATGATCAGATCGATGTCCTCCGGATTGCGTTGCGCGGCCTCCATCGCCCGTCGCGCGGCAATGACCGCCAGATCACAGGTTGTCTCTCCCTTAGCGGCCACGTGACGTTCTTTAATTCCCGTTCGGTCGATGATCCACTCGCTTGAGGTATCTACCATACGCTCCAGATCCTGATTGGTTAATATCTTCTCTGGCAGGTAACCACCGGTTCCTGTTATTCGCGCATACATCTAGCTTGGCCTTTTGTGCTTGAGTAAAATACCCAGTTGAGAATTTATCCGTCGTGGAATATCCTTTTTTGCCTCGATACGAGCAATATTGATGGCATTTTCAAAGGCAAACGCATCTGCCCCACCGTGACTTTTTATCACAATGCCTTGCAGGCCTAAGAGGCTCGCACCATTATAGTTTCTCGGATCAAAACGTTTGCCCAAGGTTTTTAACGCCGGCAATGCCAGCACACTGGTCACCCTGGAAAATAGACTACGTTGAAATTCCTGGCGTGCAAATTTAGACACCATCTTGACCAGACCCTCACTGGTTTTAAGCACTACATTACCGACAAAACCATCGCAGACGACCACATCAACATCCCCCAGATAGATATCGTCACCTTCAACATAACCGATGTAGTTTATGGGACTGCGATCCAACAGAGTGTTAGCCGTCTTAACCTGTTCATTACCCTTGATCGCTTCCTGACCGATGTTCAACAAACCGACGCGGGGTTGGGAAATTTCATCAACGGCGGTGGCTAAAACCGAACCCATGGTAGCGAATTGCACCAGATGTTCGGCCTTGCAATCCACATTGGCCCCCAGATCGAGCATATAGGTATGCCCGTTCAGCGAGGGGATAGAGGTCATTATCGCAGGTCGATTGATACCCGAGAGGGTCTTGAGCACATAGCGGCCGGTAGCCATTAGCGCCCCCGTATTCCCGGCACTGACCATGGCATCCGCTTCGCCTTTCTTAAGCAGATTGATCGCTATCCGCATCGAAGAATCCTTTTTCATCCTCAAGGCCTGAGCCGGTGGCTCGCCCATCTCCACCTGTTGACTGGCATGATGGATGTGTAGTCTGTCCATATTGAGGACATTGTGTGAGGTCAACCGCTCGGAAAGCAGATGTTGATCTCCAACCAGAATCAGCTCAATATCGTCATAACGACTCACGGCATTGACCGCAGCGGAAACCACCACATCCACGCCATTGTCGCCACCCATGGCATCCAGGGATATGGTTTTGGAAGTTGTCACCGGCTTATCGGAATCACGCAAAACTCAGCAACAGGTCGATGATTCTTGGCCTCGATGACCCTCAATATTCCTCTTCTTCCTCTTTAGAGATAATAATCTGCTTGCCACGGTAAAAACCATCCGGGCTGATATGGTGGCGCAGATGGATCTCACCGGTACTTGAATCTATAGATAACGCCGACCCTTTCAGGGCGTCATGTGAACGGCGCATTCCTCTTCGAGAACGGGTTTTACGGCGCTGTTGTACAGCCATGATATTTCTCCAAATTAATTGTCAATTCCCTCGCATCTACCTAAACCGGCGACGTATAACCGGATGCAAATTCGAGTGTTCTCGTAAATCGTATACCAAGCGGGGATATCATAGCTGCTTGTTGGCAAGCGAACTCACAGCCACACAGAATGATTAAGGCATCCTAACCCGGATGTTTCATAAATTACACAGGTCCTCGCTTGATCCTTGTTTCCACACGAAATTTTGCTCAGTCGGCCGTAATCGTGAATACAACGCTCCTTCGCACAAATCCGCCAGAAGCAGATTTGAACAGCTTTGCTGTCCCGAAGGACGCAAGGCAGGACGCCTGGAGTCAAATCCCTTGTGGAAACAGATCTCTACGCGATCATCGCACAAATTCATGAAATAGCTGGGTTAAGCTATTGAGTGGGCATGTTCCCCATTATCAGCCTAATCACAATTCAGATTCTTAAGGATCGCAAAAGGGTTATTCTCGGGCCTGGTAGGCTCATCACTACGGTTACACTCCAAAACATGTAACATCACCGCATCGCAGTCCGCGGCATTCTCATGCACAGGGATATAGGGCAAGGAAAGCAACAATTCATCCTCGATTATTTCGCGAGTAGAAAACATATTGTCTTTACCCAGTTGATAGATTTCAACCTCCCCATCTATCCGCGCGGCTTCAGCCTCTGAACCCACCATTGCCAAATCGAGGCTCCCATTTATCTCAATATCAGCCAATCCAAGACAGCGTTGACATACCATCTTGAGCCTAGCCGAATAATTACCATACAATGTACAAATGCCGCCCGGGTCAATCGTAGACCACAGTTCAACCTCGGCTTTGCGCTCAGCAAGTCCCTGTGTCGCCTCGCATAAACGGGCCATAGTCCGCAGGGAAATCATGCCATTTAGGCGAATTCCCTGCTCCGCCAAATACAATGGATCTAATCGCAGTGGTAATGGCCCAGACATAAGGCCGGGCATTCTACTGCCTGAAACGCCTCGCGTCAAAACAATTCCTTGCAAAATCCGAAACTTGCAAAAGGGCATCTGAATGTAAAAGACCCATAATGCGGCCAGGAAGCTGTCCGAGGGAACCGATTAGGTGCAGGCTTTGTCTGCGAAAGGGCTTAGTTCTGGGTGGTTCTGGGAACGGCATACTCAATTAGGCTATTTATTTCTGCTTCGAAAGATGAAAAAATCATAGGGTCGAGATAGTTATCAACTGCAATTTCTTGTAGTGGCTGTCTCAGCTTCTTAGCAAAAGGTGATTTATGAGTGAGCAAGAGAAAACCAGACCCCAAGTTCCTGAGGGCCACACGGACTTACTGACAACCCGTCAGAAAAAGCCTAATGCAAAAGGTTTCGTTGGGTACGAAACCATCTGGAAGTCGTTTCAGAAAGTGGCCGAGTATACTACCCCAAAACGGCCGTAAGCCATCCGGCTGCGTACATAAAAAGAGGTGCCGGAGAGAATTTTTTAACACTATTATGTTGGTTTTTTTTAATTTCTCCGGCACCTTGTTCAACCGGCACCTTGTTCAAATAGATGCAGGCCTTGGGCATCAGGGGCAGAATCTCGCGCCTCCCAAGACTCAGGGACCGATACTGACAGCTTGGCGTTGCTGCGCCCCAAGCTATTGAGCGACGGAGAACAACCCAAAATCCTCTCCAGCACTACACTGACTTGCTGGTACGGTATCTCCACCGCCAGCGATTAACTCCAATCCTGCAACAGATAGGAGAATTGACTCTGCGACGGTCAGGTTGATCCGGCCCTAAGAACCCTGGCTCAAAGTATTGGAGCATGGGAGTTTATGACTGCACAAAAGCATAAGCATCACACAGTCTTGGGTCTTGCAATCACACGCTGCCTGATTCCGCTTTCTCTACCGCCCCGCTCACCGTTGAAATAGAAATACGACCGAATGATCTTCGACTACAAGCTTCCTCACCGAAGTGAACTGCGCGCAGCGATCTCCGCGGCCTACCGAGTCGATGAGGCCGAAGCAGTGAAGGCATTACTCAAAGAGACCCGCCTTGAGAAGGGTCTCAAGCAAGCCATCATGGACCGGGCCCGTTATCTGGTGGAAGGAGTAAGAAGCAAACCCAGGCGCGGAGGAATCGAGGCATTCATGCTGGAATACGGGCTGTCCACCCAGGAGGGCACGGCCTTGATGTGCCTGGCGGAATCGCTGTTGCGGGTACCCGATGCTAAGACCGAAGACGAACTCATCGAGGACAAGCTGGCCCCGGCCGAATGGAGCCATCATCTCGGTCGCAGTGAATCACTGTTCGTCAATGCCTCCACCTGGGCCTTCATGCTCACCGGTAAGCTGTTGGGCGCTAAGGAGAGCCCCGCACATGATTTGCGCGGCGCGCTCACCCGGATGCTGGCGAGCAGCAGCGAACCTCTCATTCGAGAGGCCGTCATGCAATCCATGCGTATTATCGGCCGTCAATTCATCATAGGACATAGCATCGGCGAGGGATTTGACCGCGCTGGCCCCTTCATTAATGAGGGTTACCGAATGTCTTTCGACATGCTCGGTGAGGCCGCGCGTACGGCGTTGGACGCCGACCGATTCTACCGCCGGTACACCAGAGCGATCACCGCCCTGGCACCGCAGCAGCGCCAACCACCACCGTACGGACACGAAATCTCGGTGAAGCTCTCGGCCCTGGCACCGCGTTATGAATTCGCCCAGTACGAACGCACCATGGATAGTTTGCTGTCTCGCCTAAAGAGATTGGCGCTGGAGGCCAGGCGGGCGAATATCGGACTCACCATCGATGCGGAAGAATCCGAGCGATTGGAGCTACAGCTGGATCTGTTCGAGGCCCTGGTCAGCGATCCGGCGCTTGGCGGCTGGAACGGACTAGGCATCGCCGTTCAGGCCTATCAGAAAAGGACCTATTATTTACTTGACTGGCTGGCCGATTTGGCGCGGCGCAGTGGCAGTCGGCTGATGGTCCGTTTGACCAAGGGGGCTTACTGGGACGCCGAGATCAAACGCTGTCAGGAAGCCGGCCTGGCGGGCTATCCGGTCTTTACCCGTAAGGCCTCCACCGATGTATCGTACATCGCCTGCACCCGCAAGCTGCTAAGGTACTCCGACGCGCTCTATCCCATGTTCGCCACTCACAATGCCTACACCGCGGCGATGATCCTACTGTTGAGCGGCGATTACCGCGATTACGAATTCCAGCGCCTGCATGGGATGGGCGAGGCCATGTTCGAACAAATCATGCAGCAAGACAAAAATTCCCCGCTCTGCCGTATCTATGCCCCCTGCGGGGGACACCAAGAGCTGTTACCCTATCTGGTTCGCCGGCTGTTGGAGAATGGTGCCAATACCTCATTCGTCAACCGTATCCTCGACCGCGGTATTCCGGTGGAACGCATCGTCGCCGACCCCATCGATAAGGTCGATCATTATGATCCCCTGCCCCATCCACGAATCCCATTGCCGGGAGAGCTTTACGGATCGGGGCGGAGAAATTCAATCGGTCTTGATCTGGCTGATGAGCAGCAGCTGATCCCCCTGGCTAGGGAGATCAGTCGTGATGCGAATCAGGGTTGGCGAGCCGCCCCTTTGATCGATGGACAAGCCATGGAGGGAATCCCGCGAGCCGCTTTCGACCCCAGCGATCGACGCCGCCAAATCGGTGAGGTCATCTTCGCCACTGAAGAACAGCTCGATCGGGCCGTCACCTCGGCATGCAAGAGCGCCGATGTATGGTCAAATACACCGGTAGTGAAGCGCGCGGTCTGTCTGGAACGCACCGCTGAGCTGTTCGAATCTCACATGCCGGAACTCATGGCGCTATGCATGCGCGAAGCCGGTAAGACCCTGGGCAACGCCGTCGCCGAGATCCGTGAAACGGTGGACTTCTGTCGTTATTATGCCGAGCAGGCCCGATTCAGGCTATCCACACCGGAGGCTCCGCCCGCAGGTCTCAGGAAGATTGCATACACCGGCCACGGTGTGTTCGCCTGCATCAGCCCCTGGAATTTTCCCTTAGCCATCTTCTCTGGTCAAATCGCCGCCGCTTTAGTCACCGGCAACACCGTAGTCGCCAAACCCGCCGAACAGACCTCATTGATCGCCACCCGAGCGATCGAACTGTTTCATCAGGCCGGGATCCCTAAAAACGTATTACAGTTCATTACCGGAGACGGTCAAATGGGCGCACGACTGGTCGGCGATTCGCGCATTGCCGGCGTCGCATTCACCGGCAGCACTGCGGCCTCCCATGCAATCCGCAATTCACTGGCCGATGGCCGAGGCGAGATCGTGCCACTGATCGCCGAGACGGGTGGCCAGAATGTCATGATTGTGGACTCCACCGCCCTGCCCGATCAGGTGATCGAAGATGTGATCAGATCAGCCTTCGACAGCGCCGGTCAACGTTGTTCGGCCCTGCGCGTGTTATGCTTACAGGAGGACATCGCCGAACAAACCATTGAGCTGCTGGCCGGCGCTATGAAGGAATTGCGCGTGGGTGACCCCACCCTGTTGAAGACCGATGTCGGCCCGGTAATCGATTCGCGGGCCCTGGATAGACTCCAATCCCATGACCAATACCTATCCAATGAGGCACGACTAATCCATCGCTGCCACCTCACCCCCGAAACCGAATACGGAACCTTTTTTTCCCCCTGCGCCTACCAGATCGACAGCATCGATCAACTCGATCAGGAGCAATTCGGACCCTTCCTGCATGTGCTGCGTTACCAAGCCAAAGAGCTCGATAAGATTATCGAGGCTATCCATGCCACGGGTTATGGACTCACTTTTGGACTGCACAGCCGCATCGACTCCGTTGCACGACGCATCCGTCAACGGTTGCGAGTAGGAAATATCTATGTCAACCGTAACATGATCGGTGCCGTGGTAGGCGTACAACCCTTCGGCGGAGAAGGCCTCTCCGGAACCGGTCCCAAGGCCGGTGGCCCCCACTATCTCTACGGCTTCGCAGCCCAGCAAAAAAACCCGCTAGACAATGCCGAGGACGACCAACAAATCCATGGTAATTCTTTTTCAGAAAAACCTAACGACCGGTGGACCGCCGCACCATTAGTCGGAGGAGAAACCCTAGCGGGCAGGCCCGTAGACATCACTGCCTATGGTGATGATAAACGCATCATTGGCAGCGTTGTCCCGGCCAAGTCCGAACACACCGAACAAGCCTTATCACGGGCCGCGGCAGCCCGTCTCGATTGGGATCTGACTCCGGCACAAAACCGCGCTGATTGGCTGGAGACCGCCGCGGATCTGCTTTTCAAGAATAGCTCGACATTGAAATCAGTGTGCTACGCTGAAACCGCCACCCCCGCACAAGACACCGAGCGCGATATCCGCTTAGCGGCCACCTTATGCCGGGTCTATGCCCAACAAGCTATTGAGGAATTCTCCGAGCCGAAGGTCCTCCAAGGAGCAACGGGAGAACGCAATGAATATCGACTTCACAACCGGGGGGTAGTCATCTGCTATGGCGCAGATCGGCAACCCGTATTGAGTCTGACGGGAATGATTGCCGCAACCCTGGCCGCCGGCAATACGGTTATCGTCTTACCCGAACAAGGTTCTATATTGACTGCAGCAAGGATTTTTTCATATTTCCTGGCCGCCGGGTTTCCCAATAATGGCTTACATTTCTTGCCGTTGATGGCCAGTGGGCTAAGGAATCAACTACTGGAAGACCAGCGACTCGCAGCAGTAGCCTATCTGGGTGATGAACAAACCGCCTATGCCCTCGATGCCCAACTCGCCAAACGCCAAGGACCAATCATCCCGTTACTTGCCACAATAAAAGGGCAACAAGACGGCGGACTGTTCGCCAACCCAAAAAACCTCTACCGCTTCTCTACCGCCCGCACCGTATCTACCAATACTACCGCCTCGGGGGGGAATGCGTCCTTGTATGCGATGGATGAGTAGCACGTTAGGAATGCGAACGAAATAACTTCCCTAACTGGCGCCGAATGATCGTTTGTATTCAAGGCGCAACAACAGGCGCATAGCCTAGCTATGTCACTGTTGTCGCAACGCCGAAGACGGATGATCAGGCAAGTCAGATAGGGAAGTTATTTAGGTAGCATTCCTTATTGCGAATTAGATTCGGGTTCAAGCCTATAGAGGGCTCGCCGATCGTTGAATGTCTCGATATGGAGCGCTTTTTCACTTTTTGCCACGATACAGGTGACGGCAGCGTCACCCGTAACATTCACCGCCGTTCTCATCATATCCAATAGCCTGTCCACGCCGATTATCAATGCAATGCCCTCCACCGGAAGACCCACTTGTCCTAGCACCATTGCCAGCATGACTAATCCAACTCCCGGCACACCCGCGGTACCAATGGAGGCTAGGGTTGCGGTAAGTATTACGGTTAGAAACTCGGATACACCCAGATCAATACCATAGACATTGGCGATAAAGACCGTGGCAACACCCTGCATGATTGCAGTGCCATCCATATTGATGGTCGCCCCCAGGGGAATGGTGAAGGAGGCTATGGAATTGTTCGCGCCAAGACGCTCCTCGACGTTCTTAAGGTTAACCGGAATGGTCGCATTGCTGCTTGCCGTACTGAAGGCAAAGAGCTGAACCGAGCGCATCTTGTAAAAAAACAACAGGGGATTCAAGCCTCCGACCAGCCTTAACAACAATCCATAAGAGAACGCTGCATGGATCAGTAGTGCCGATGCCACGACCAAAAAATACCCGGCCAGAGGCAGGATTATATCCAGTCCCTCAGTAGCGAATGTCCTGGCGATCAAGGCAAACACGCCTACCGGGGCCAGCTTCATGATGATATCCACCATGTGCCCAATGACGACATTTAGATCGTTGAAAAAGTTGAGTACATGCTGCCCTTTTTTACCGGAGAGGGTCACGGCAATCCCGAAGAGTAAGGCAAAGACGATGACCTGCAACATCTTGCCTTCGCTCATCGCACGGAAAGGATTGGCCGGTACCATTTCGACTAATACCTGGCCCAACGGTGGCGCCTCCTTGGCTTGAAAGGTAAAAGTCTCGGCACCGGCCTCAAATCCCTGCCCAGGCCCTACCACCGCAGCAAGCCCGAGCGCCAGGGTGATAGCGACGGCAGTAGTGGTCAGATACAGTGCCAAGGACTTGAGGCTGATACGACCCAGCGAGCTAATGTCTCCCAGTGCCGTTACCCCGCCTACCAGCGAGACAAATACCAGCGGCACCACCATCATCTTTAGGGCGGCGACAAAGATGGAACCCACGATATGAAAAACACCATCAACAAAAAAACCTTGGATAATTACTGACTCCTTGAACAGCAGATTGATAAGGATGCCAATCAATGTGCCGACGCCCATCGCAATCATAATCTGAAAGGTCAAACTCTTTTTTTGTTTTGCCATACAATATTTTCCCACTTGTTGTTATAGTTTTACTCAACCAGATCGGTATATACCTAGACTCACACCCAACGCCAAATATTAAACCTAGGCATTTAAAGACAAACGGTCAGGATCAGTCGTCAGTCTGCTCATTCGGTATATTGCCATCTAAGCAGGAGCAGGAGAAGATATACTCGCCTTTTTTAATCAGCTGAATTCAGGTGAACCAATGCCGTTTATCCACATCAAATCCCTGCCCTTAGAACAGGATTTCGATGCCGCGCTCGCGACCAAGACGATTAGTCAAGCCTTCTCGGAACAGATGAAGATCCCTGCCGAACATATCTCCGTCACCTGGGAATATTATCATCCTGGCCATTATGCACATAACAACGAGATCAGCGATACTCAGCCGGTGGCTTCTCATCCGCTATTTATCGAATTGCTCGCACCGGATTTTCATTCCGAAACCACGGTCGGCAAAATGCTAACAAGTATTGCCGCCAACGTATCTAAGAATACTGGCATATCCAGCAACAACATTTTCATCCACTACCAGCAGGCCCATTCTGGGATGGTCTTTGACGATGGTGCCATAGTGCACTGGTGAGAATAGCCGATATTCGTCGGCTTAAGGTGCAAAATTTAGTCTACCGGTTCTATCTCAGCACCGTAGTATGGCTATACTGCGGTGCTGCAACATCAGATTAGTCGTCACCCTTTGAGGGGACATGCGGTTATTTTTCCTCAGAAGCTCGCAACTGAGCGTTATCTTGCTGATTCTGTTGACCCTGGCAGGATACCTCGGAGGGGCGTTCCGATATTTCGAACTCACATCCCATTTCAGAGTACAGTATCTCGCTCTTTCTCTGCTGGTAGTTGCCGTTTTTTTTGTCCTCAGATCAAAACTCTGGATAGTGTTGGCTCTGCTGGCAACATCGATAAACAGCTACGAGATCGTGCCGATCTATTGGCCCCATAACGACCCACGAATCCTAGCGTCAGGGACAGAATTCACTCTACTGCTTGCCAATGTTCAGAGATCCAATACCGAATATTCAAGGTTAATCGAAGTCGTAAATGTGCATCGGCCCGATCTCCTGGCCGTGATCGAACCCGATACGGCCTGGATACAGGCCTTGAATATATTGACACCACCTTATCCCCATCAGAAGATCGTGGCCAGGGACGATAATTTTGGTATTGCGCTCTACAGCCGCATTCCTTTTGACGACGTAGAGGTGATAGATCTGGGAGATACCGTCCCGAGTATTGCTGCGAAGATACTGCTGGATAAAAAAGAGGTAACTATTTTAGCCACTCACCCATTGCCCCCACCGGCCAAACAAAACTATCATCGCAGAAACAGCCAACTCTCGGCCATCGCCACTTATATTGACGCCCTACCCGGCTCAAAGATCATCATCGGTGACCTCAATGTCACCCTCTGGTCGACCTATTTCAGTAAGCTCCTGCACGATACCGGGCTCCTGAACACACGCCAAGGATACGGGACTCTAGCAACTTGGCCCACTTATCTGCCCTTAATGATGATTCCCCTGGACCACTGTCTGGTCAGCCCGGATATCATGACAAAAGACATCACCGCTTTATCGAATATCGGCTCGGATCATCTACCCTTATTAGTCAAGCTGGAGATTTAGGTAAAATCCTTTCAAAACAGAGTCAGTTGTTGCTGCCGAGTCTCTCCACCCTCTATAGTTTGAATATTCGACACGCACACCCCCAACAACCGAACCTTACGACGACCGGCTTCGGTTTTTCTCAAAAGCTCCGGGAGTTGAAGAGAGAATTCCTCGATGCTGCGCACAGGGTTAGTGAAGGTTCTGCTTCTAGTAATCTGTTCGAAATTGTCATACTTGACCTTGATCGACAACGTCCTGCCGGCAAGCCGCTTGCCTTGCAAATCGCTAGTCACCTGTTCGGCCAGCGCCTGTAGATGCAAGAGCATAGTAGGGATATCATCAATATCCTCTTCGAAGGTCCTTTCGGAACTGAGCGACTTTCGCAGACGCCGGGTCACCACTGGTCGATCATCGATCCCCCGGGCTACTTCGTAGTAGTAAACACCCTGTTTTCCAAATAAGCTCTGGAGACGATACAGAGGAATAGCCTTCAAATCCGCACCGGTATGAATCCCCAGGTCCTTCATCCGAGACTCGGTGGCCTTACCGATACCATGGAATCTGCCGATGGGTAATTGCTCGACAAATTCGGGGCCTTCCGCTGGTGTGATGACAAACAACCCATCCGGTTTATCCATATCTGAAGCCATCTTGGCCAGGAATTTATTATAAGACACTCCGGCTGATGCCGTTAGATCGGTACCAATTTTTATCGCCCGCTTGATATCTTTCGCTAATCGAGTCGCCGAACCGTCGAAGGATCGGCTGTGAGTAACATCCAGATAGGCCTCATCCAAGGACAGAGGCTCGACCAAAGGGGTATAACCATGAAAAATCTCCCGGATCTGTCGGGAGACTCCGCGATAGACCGAGAATCGGGGACGTATAAAGGCCGCATGAGGACAAACCCGACGGGCCTGTGCGGCGGGCATAGCCGAATGAATACCGAACTTGCGTGCCTCGTAGCTGCACGCCGCAACCACCCCCCGGCCTTCCGGTGAACCACCCACCACCACGGGCTTGCCTCGGTAATGCTCAAAATCACGCTGCTCTACCGAGGCATAAAAGGCATCCATATCGATATGGATGATCTTGCGTGGCCCTTCCATCTGCGGCGAATCACTCATGCTAGGATCTAGTGGTCTACCAACATAGTATTGATGGATACAGAGCCCCCCAAATGCGTCAATGCAAGGCGCGGTCCGCAGGGAATGGCA
>JAAEPA010000455.1 GCA_024222475.1 Gammaproteobacteria bacterium
ATCGACCGGCAGATTGATTGGCAGGCATTCTCTACCGAATTCCTGCTGGATCTGATCGAGTAGGCCGGCAAGATCGGTCTCGGGCGCATCCATTTTGTTGACAATGATGATCCGGCACAGCTTGCGTTCGGCACCGGTTTCCATCATCCGCTGGGTCAGCATCTCAATTCCGGTCTGGGCATTGATCACGATCGCCATCGTGTCAACCGCCGGTAGTATGCTCAAGGTGCGGCCAATGAAATCGGGATAGCCCGGGGTATCTATCAGGTTGATTTGTTTGCCGTGATAGTTAAGGTGGCAGATGGAGGGGGCGAGGCTATGTTGTAAACGTTTTTCCTGTGGGTCAAAATCGCTGACGGTGGTACCCCGCTCGACAGATCCGGTGCCCCTTATCGCACCGGCCGCGACGAGCAGTCTCTCGGTCAGGGTGGTTTTACCCGAACCGGTATGCCCCACAAGGGCAATATTGCGGATGTTTTCACATGCGTGATCTGCCATCGAATCGCCCCTTTACCCCCAAAATGCTAATTGTGCTTTTAGCCACTAGGTTATATTCTGATTGTATTCATTAATTGAATGAATATATACATTTTTTAGTGCTAGCAAGTCCCATACCCCGCTGTTGCGAATGCAACGGCTTGAGCTTATTGCCGCGATATGCCAATTCGTCTTCTTCCTCAGCAATTAATCAATCAAATTGCCGCCGGTGAAGTTGTGGAACGTCCTTCATCAGTGCTCAAGGAGCTACTTGAGAACAGCCTTGATGCGGGTGCCACACAGATCGATATTGAGGTGGAGCAGGGTGGGGTCAGACGGTTGAAGGTAAGGGATAATGGGTGCGGGATTCCCAGGGATGAGTTGAGCTTAGCGCTTAGTCGGCACGCTACCAGTAAAATCGCCGACTACCGCGATTTGACTCATGTTTCCAGCCTGGGATTCCGTGGGGAGGCCTTGCCCAGTATCGCCTCAGTGTCTCGTCTGCGTCTCACCTCGTGTACCGATAGCGATTCCAACGGTTGGTGTGTAGAGGGCGATGGCGGTGATCATATCGAGCGGCCGAGGCCTGCGCCTCATGCTGTCGGTACTACAGTGGAGGTGCGTGATCTGTTTTTTAATGTGCCTGCACGGCGTAAATTTCTGCGTAAGGAACGCACCGAATTCAACCACATGGATTCATTGGTCAGTAGGATCGCGCTGAGCCGTTTTGATGTGGCTCTGGATTTGCGCCATAACCAACGCTCTATCAGGCAATATCGGGTTGCCCGTAAACGTCAAGCGATGGAGCAGCGTTTGGGGGATGTGTGCGGTTCCCGTTTTGTGCAACAGTCAGTATATATAGAGCATTCCGGGTCCGGTCTGCGCCTTAGGGGGTGGATG
>JAAEPA010000456.1 GCA_024222475.1 Gammaproteobacteria bacterium
ACCAGCGAAGTTTATGGTGATCCGGAGATTCATCCACAAACTGAAGATTATTGGGGAAATGTAAACCCCATAGGCCGCCGTTCCTGCTACGACGAAGGTAAAAGGTGTGCGGAAACCCTGTTTTTCGATTATCGCCGCCAGTACAACATGCGTATCAAGGTGGCACGCATCTTCAACACTTATGGGCCGCGCATGCACCCTAACGACGGACGCGTGGTTTCGAACTTTATTGTCCAGGCACTCAAAGGGAAAAACATCACGATCTATGGTGATGGATCTCAAACACGCTCGTTTTGTCATGTTGATGATCTGATAGAGGGTTTCGTGCGACTGATGGACTCACCAGATGAGTTCACCGGCCCGGCCAACTTGGGAAATCCGGGCGAGTTTACGATCAAAGAACTCGCCGAAAAGGTGATCGAGATGACCGGTTCCTCATCGAAAATCTGCTACGAGCCGCTTCCCAGTGATGATCCGATGCAGCGAAAACCGGATATCACACTAGCGAAAGAACAGTTGGGCTGGCAGCCTTCGATCAAGTTGGACGAAGGGCTACGGACAACTATCGCATACTTCGAGACGCTGCTGCGCGACCGTGGGTAAGGGCACTTATACATCCTATTCACCGTGAGTATCCTCAGCACTAACCTGCCGTTTCTCTGGCACTGCTGGGCATTGAAGTCCGGGTAATTCAGC
>JAAEPA010000457.1 GCA_024222475.1 Gammaproteobacteria bacterium
ACCTTCATCCGCCTGCAAAACGAACTGGCCGACAATGTGGAAAAGCTGTTTGTGTTTGTGATCCATCCGCAAGTTGAACCCACCAACAATATCAGTGAACGCCATGTTCGTCGGGAAGCGGAAATTCGCAAAGGGAGGCGTACGAGTAAAACGGCAAACGGGGCTAAGCGCCGTGGCATCATCGTGAGCGTGCTGATGAGTTTACGCCAACGCTTTGCAAGCTTTACCCTCAACGATCTGCTTGACGAAGTGCAGAAATGGATAAAAGCCGGGCAGTCGATCTTCGAACAAGAATTGGATCGCATGAAACAAGCCAATGCGCCACCTGTTTCTCCCTGACTCCATCAATATCAAATACTGCTCAGTTTGTGCGGATGGCTCCGCCTGGCCGCTTTGGCAAAATAGACACTTACCGCGGGATCCGTCTTCAGTTCCTCGGTCCGGTAACCCAGAATTTCGCAGGTACCGCGGCACTGAGATAAGGATAGTGCAGGCTTCCGTCCGCCTTGAGAATGCAGCGAAACACCACCCCCGGGAGGTTCTCCAGTATCCCTTGCAACTGCTCATGGAGCTGTTGAATTTGTGATTGCGACTGAACCTCATCGTCCGAGATATCCTTCATGATGCAAGCTCCCTTGGGATATTCTCCAACATTTCACCCTGCTCAACCATCGGGATAGTAAACCAGAATGTGCTGCCCATTTCGGGCGTACTTTCCACCCCCAGATGCCCGCCATGCAGGTGAACGATCTCTCGAGAAATGTATAGACCCAAACCCAAGCCATTCTGAGATGAGGACACCTCATTATCCACCTGATAAAGACGGTCAAAAATACGATCCAACTTCTGTGGCTCAATCCCCTTCCCTGAATCACTGACTGACACTTGGATATATTCTGGTTTCTTCGGATCACCATTAACCCTGACCGTGACATGCCCTCCCGCATCGGTGAACTTCAGTGCATTAGTCACAAGATTAGTAATGACTTGGTTTATCCTGCTTTTATCGATAAACACATCGTCCACATCCTGTTGGACGAAAGAAATCAAATCGATCCCCTTATCTTTCGCCTTGAGGGTTAAAGCCCGTATGGCAGAATCCACTACTGCGCTAAGAGCGTATTGGCCGGTGGAGATGCGAAGCTTGCCGGTCTCTATTCGTGTGCTGTCAATCAAGTCATTGATGCAAAACCGCATCTGCTCACAACTCTCTTTTGCAATGTCCAGATACTCTCGCTGTTGATCACTCACGGGTCCGGCCAAACCATCAAGCACGATCGACACGAATTCCAAGGCCGAAGTCAAGGGCGTTTTTAGTTCATGAGAGACCGAATGGTAGAAACTCTGAATTTCGCTATTCTTGCGTAACAGTTCTTGGTTGGCCTTCTCTAGAGCCAAATGTTTTTCCCTAACCTTACTGCGTAATCTGTGCTTTTCGACCGCGTTGGTCACCGCCCGGCGCAGGACCTCCACTGATAAAAGCCGCTTAGAAAGATAGTCGGCCGCACCCGCTCGCATAGCTTTGATAACGACATCCTCGTTACCCTGTCCGGTGAGCATGATGATCGGTGGAGCAAAGCGGTCATTTTTTTTCAACTCATTTAATAAACTGAGGCCATCGGTATCCGGAAGCATATAGTCAACAAGTAAACAATCGAGGCTGGTCGAATGATAGAGCGCCTGGGCCTCTTCCCCGGAACAGGCCTGGTATATCTGATAGCTATGATTTGGGTCCTTTCTGAAAAAGCGCTGGTATGTTGCCAGGTCTTCCGGATTGTCATCAACGATAAGTACCTTCAATGCGCTGTCGGAGAGGGACATGATTCAGTTTGCTCCCGGTAGAGTGGCGATCTGGAACCAAAAATTATTCAAGCATTGAATGGCTTTTCGAAAATCCCTTAATTCAATAGGTTTGCACACATAAGCGTTAGCACCACTGCTATAGCACCTGTCTACATCCTGTTTGGCCTTAGAGGTAGTAAGCACGACCACCGGCATTTTTTTAAGTTCAGTATCACTTTTGATGGTCTCGAGTACTTCGTAACCATCGGTTCCAGGCATATTCAGATCAAGAAGTATCAGATCAGGACGGGGCGCTTCACCCTTTCCGGCGTACTTTTCTCTTCGATATAGATAATCAAGTGCCTCATCGCCGTCGCTACAGTGATAAATAGAAACATCAAGACTCACTTTTCGGAAACCCCGCAGGGTCGTTACAACGTCTTCTGGACTATCATCAACGAGTAGAATGATTGCATTTTCCTTTGCCACTTGCCTCTCCTAGAGTAAAATAAAACGTTGTTCCCTCACCAAAAACAGACTCTACACTGATACAACCCTGGTGACGTTCAACGATCTTTTGGACTATGGTCAAACCTGCCCCGGTACCTCCACCGAATTTATCACGCCCATGCAGACGCTTGAAAATTCTGAAAACGGATTCCTGATGTTTCTCTTGTATACCAATACCATTGTCCCGTACATGAAAGACATTATTTGAATCTAGATAACCATCGTTGCCGGTGCCGTTAACAAGTTCCTGATATCCGATCTCGATCCATTTCTTCGGCTTATCGTTGTACTTCATCGCATTTGTGATTAGGTTACGAAAG
>JAAEPA010000458.1 GCA_024222475.1 Gammaproteobacteria bacterium
GCCATGCGGAGGGAAACATTCACCATAGCGTGGCGGGCCAGGTGGATAAGCGCGACAAACATAGTTGCTTACATAGCCGTTTTCAGCAACGAGGGTGGTCAATGCCCCAATTTTATACCATTGGCTATACTGATCTTCAATAAAGTCGACGTCATCATTGCGAAAATCGGACTGCGAATGAGGCGGAATGTGGTAGAAGCCTGGCGTGGGCGAGTTACCTCTGTCGCCGTGAACGCGAACCGGCCTGTCGGATCGGTTATCCACCTTACCATTAAAGGGTGGTTCTCGTCGTGTACGTTGTAGCACCCCATGCGCAGCGGCTGGGCGTGGGGTCTCGCCCAATCTTGTTTGACCAAGTTGTTCCGGCGCAGGCATACGCATCACCTGCTCAGCGATGCGGTCGGCTTCGCGCTCGTACTGGTCGTTGACGGGGCCGATGGTCAGTTTGGGTTGGATTAGCATTGGCTGGTCGGCGGCTGTGATGCCATAATCTGGCGGGGAGATTGTTAACCCTGTAGTGTTTTGGTTGATAGATGAATTAGTCAAGCCATTTACTTCTAATGGTTTTTTTGATCGAACAATACCGCGTCTCATAGATTAGCTTTCTCTTCCTAACCAACGTGGTGTATCCCACGAAAAATTTTCTGTGCTGGCAAATGAACATATCCACGCCTCAAATTGCACTTGTTTGTCGGACGGTAATGCTTTTTTGGTGGCAATAATGAGGTTCAGTAAATCACCAGCCCAAATTTCTTCCAAATCACCTGGTAAAATCCGCCGCTCCGGATCATCTTCTTCATATCTTTCAAAGATTCTCAGCTGAACATAAAAACCATTTATGAGTAGCGCAGACAATTTCTCGCTATCCACATTATCAGACTGTCTGTAATAGGAAACCCAGCAGTCAGTAATCTCGTGCTCATAAATATCAATCAGGGGCGGCATTCTTGAAGGCCACCATTTGCCTAACCGCCTAATAGCAAGTTTAAAAACTTTTTGTGTATCTTTGGGCATAAAACCCACTAAATAGACACAACATTGGTTGGCGACAAATGCTCCGATTGGCACTCGCTTGATCGCCCAGATCTGATGGTTAGCGTTTTCTAGTGATTTACTCAACTAAGGCTCCGTTTTTTGCTTGGTTTATGGGGCATTTTTGCCCTTTTGCCCAACAAATGTGGGGTCAAGATGATGTTGAACACTCAACCGCTCTTGCCGGATTGCCAAATCGGGCAACTGTGCCTCATTATGGCCTAGATTTGGCAATCCAGATCGAGCGAAAACTGTTCCGAATGTTGTTGACCACTACACTTTTGCCCAACAAAAAGTGTCCAATCGTCACAAATGCGACATTAGTCGCGAATGTCAAAGTGTCCAATCTAAACCCATCGCTCATATGTTCTAAACGAACACTACCCATCAAGAATTCCAGCTCGAATGGTGAAGGTCCTGGCTCCCGATTCGGCACTGGGATCAGGAAATGTGATAACCAATCGTATTCCTGGAAACCGTTCTGAGAATTGTACTATTGGGCCTCTCCAACCCACATTTGTGACGCCCTGGCCCTGGACACCACTCATACAGTTAACACAAGGGCTACGTCGCTCAATACTCATGCGCAATTGACCTGTTATACTAGTAGCTTGATCTCCAAAGGCAGTTTGCAACGCACGGGCGGCCCGGCCTAATACCGTTTGTTCGGCATGGTTTATGGCTTGTGGATTTGTAACAGGTGTCCCAGTATCACTTCGACGAGGCACAAAGGTGGCGTCATGCGTATCACCTTGCGCCAAAGCCCAGGGCGAAGCACCGGTAAACAGATTTTCACTGAGATGCCGATTTTGATCACCATCCAGATCCAACACCCCAGCGGCCACAATACCATCGCCTGGTACATTTGGTCTGGCTCTTGGCCGTTGTCGATATGCGGCAATGGCTTCATCAACCCGCCGGTCACGGGCAGCGATCTCGCCTGTAGCGCTTGTATGTGGCACAGGTTCTGATGTTGGCTCTAAGCGACTACCTACATCTGCCTCCGTCACAATTGGAACACGTACCGCTGACTCAATGGCTTCTATTAACTGCTGCGTATTTCCTTCTCCGAGAGAATCGCGTAGAGCATCATCCCCTCCATTCTCTCTAGCAAGCTCATCGATTTCTGAGGCGAGTTCCCTTGCTTTTTCTTCGGCATAATCCCTCGTCACGTATCGTTGTGATAGTGATTCGTCGATCCGCGTTGCCCTACGACCAATACGCCGAAGGGCACGCCGAGTGCTTCGCCTCAAACCTATCACGCGAAGAAGCCCCCGCTCGATAAAGTTAGCCAGCCGACCACAAGGATTTACACAGAACATGCATCCTTCTACCGTAGCTGTTATTCGTCCTGGGCCTACCTCCATATCAACGCTCGGTGGAGTGCCTGCCCTAAGGGCATCTGGTCTTGATTCGCCCTGCCGTCTTCGGGGTTCAGCCTCGCCTCTTGCTGTCCGCGGCGGCTCCGCTTCCGGTTCTGCGGTTCGAGGTGGGTGGGCGGGTTCTTCGCTTCCCGCGTCACGGGTGGCGGCACGCGAGCTAGCTTCAGGCCCTTCTGAGTGAGGAGTATGACCGGCGGTATCCGGATGGATCGGGGGGGTAGCTTGATGCCTTGAGTCGCCCTGTACGCCACCCAGTTGATGGGCAAATATGCCATTACTTTGAATCACCCCAGCAATAATTCTGGCTCGCTCCCGA
>JAAEPA010000459.1 GCA_024222475.1 Gammaproteobacteria bacterium
GGTGGATTTCGAGACCAACCAGGAGGCCTATTACCAAGCCCTGAAGCAACCCATGGATGTTGAGTCGTTCATCGAAACCGTGCAGCAAGACATGCGTCATGGGCTCGGAAAGCTCGATAAGGGCCTTCCAAAAGACCCTATGATTCGACTCCGCACCAAGGGCAAAAAACGCATCGTTGTCACGCCCTTCGATCCCCAACCGGAGCCGGTACAGCTCCTGCGCCTCAAAACCGAGGTTGGTCGACGCTGGCCGATGACCAGTTTGCTGGATGTGCTCAAGGAAACTGATCTGCGGGTTGGCTTCACCGAGGCCTTCAAGAGCCTGGGAAGCCGGGAGAACCTCGACCGGGAAACCTTGCAACAACGCCTGTTGCTCTGTTTGTACGGGCTCGGCACCAACGCCGGCATCAAACGCATGGTGTCGGGCAACCATGAGGTAACCTATCCCGAGCTCTTGTACATCCGTCGCCGCTATCTCGAGAAAAATGCGCTCCGCGTAGCCATCCGCCAAGTGATCAACGCCACCTTCGCGATACGCCTTCCCCATATTTGGGGAGAAGGCACCACGGCTTGCGCCTCGGATGGCAAGAAATTCGGCGCCTGGGACCAGAATCTGATGACCGAATGGCACATCCGCTACGGCGGCCGGGGCGTGATGATCTACTGGCACGTTGCGAAACGCTCGACCTGCATTTACTCCCAGCTCAAACGCTGCTCCTCCTCCGAGGTCGCAGCGATGATCGAAGGGGTGCTGCGCCATTGCACCGACATGAGCGTCGAGAAGCAGTATGTCGACAGCCACGGCCAAAGCGAGGTCGCCTTCGCCTTTTGTTACCTGCTCGGATTCGATCTCCTGCCACGCCTCAAGGCTATTGCCTCCCAAAAGCTCTATCGCCCGGAAACCGGCCATCCGGAGGATTTTCCCAACCTGGAACCCATCCTGACCCGGCCGATCAACTGGGAGCTGATCCGGCAGCAGTACGACGAGATGATCAAGTATGCCACCGCACTCCGACTGGGTACGGCGGAAACAGAAACGATCCTGAAGCGTTTCACCCGGGATAACCTCAAGCGCCCCACCTATCAGGCACTGATGGAATTGGGCAAGGCGATCAAGACCCTGTTCCTTTGCCGCTATCTGAGTTCGGAAGCACTACGCAGAGAGATCGAAGAAGGCCTGAACGTAGTGGAAAACTGGAATGGGGCCAACGGATTTATCTTCTATGGCAAGGGCGGAGAGATCGCCACCAACCGTCTCGA
>JAAEPA010000460.1 GCA_024222475.1 Gammaproteobacteria bacterium
GCACGTGCGGAACAAGCGCACGAATTTGTCTTTATTAACTTTTAATTTAACGATTCAAAGAATCTATTTGGAGATTAAATTCGATGTCCAAGGAAAAATTCGAACGTACAAAGCCACATGTGAATGTAGGCACGATCGGCCACGTTGATCATGGTAAGACTACACTTACCGCGGCGCTGACCAAGGTTATGGCAGAGCTTACCGGTGGTGAGGTAAAGGCCTTCGATCAGATTGATAATGCTCCTGAAGAGCGCGAGCGTGGTATTACCATTGCTACCGCCCACGTAGAGTATGAATCAGAAGGTCGTCACTACGCCCACGTAGACTGCCCGGGCCATGCTGACTATGTAAAGAACATGATCACTGGTGCTGCACAGATGGATGGAGCCATTCTGGTGGTATCAGCGGCTGACGGCCCCATGCCTCAGACCCGTGAGCACATCCTGCTTTCCCGCCAGGTCGGCGTACCTTATATATTGGTCTACATGAACAAGGCCGATATGGTAGACGACGAGGAGCTGCTGGAACTGGTAGAGATGGAAATTCGCGAGCTTCTGGATCAGTACGAGTTTCCGGGTGACGACACCCCAATCATCACCGGTTCTGCACTGAAGGCATTGGAGGGCGACACCAGCGACATCGGCGTACCTTCAGTAGTCAAGCTGGTAGAAGCAATGGACAGCTACATTCCAGAGCCAGAGCGTGATATTGATCAGGCATTTTTGCTTCCGATTGAGGATGTATTTTCCATCTCAGGTCGTGGCACCGTGGTAACCGGGCGTGTTGAACGCGGTGTAGTCAAGGTTGGCGAAGAGATTGAGATTGTTGGTATCAAAGACACAGTCAAGACCACCTGTACTGGTGTCGAGATGTTCCGCAAGCTGCTGGATCGCGGCGAAGCTGGCGACAACGTTGGTGTGCTGCTGCGTGGTACCAAGCGCGAAGATGTTGAGCGTGGTCAGGTACTGGCCAAGCCGGGCAGCATTACCCCGCACACCCACTTCGAGTGTGAAGTCTATGTGCTGAGTAAGGATGAAGGCGGCCGTCATACTCCGTTTTTTACCAACTATCGTCCACAGTTTTATTTCCGTACCACTGACGTGACCGGAGCTTGCGATCTGCCTGAGGGCGTAGAGATGGTAATGCCTGGTGACAACGTGAAGATGGTAGTTAAGCTGCATGCGCCGATCGCGATGGAAGATGGTCTGCGTTTTGCGATACGTGAAGGTGGCCGTACCGTTGGCGCCGGCGTGGTTTCAAAGATTGTCGAGTAATACTAGCAACAGGTATTGAGCTTTACGGGTCAGCCTTTTCGGGTTGGTCCGTTTCTGGTTTCCTGAACCGGAAACTTGATACTTTTTTTCTAGGCCAGTGGCTCAATTGGTAGAGCAGCGGTCTCCAAAACCGCAGGTTGGGGGTTCGAGTCCCTCCTGGCCTGCCATTTTTTCGCCAGATTATGAGGCGTAATAGGCAGGAATGAACGTAAAGACAGAAGTTGAAGGCTCCTCAATGGATAC
>JAAEPA010000461.1 GCA_024222475.1 Gammaproteobacteria bacterium
CTTCCTGATCAAGCTCCAGTGTCGCATGCAGAGTAAAAGTAACACCACTACCGATCCGCAGCGGGACCAGCGAAAAGATCGATGCGTCCTTTTGATCCCGATTGAGCAATAGATTCATTCCGCCCTCCCGCCCAGCAAAGAAACCGTTTGCTTCTTTGTGATTCCTGGCATTTCCCTTAAGTTGAAAAGTATAGGTATGTTCAACTATGGGCAATAAAGAGAACAGGAATAACTGTTGAATGTTTGGGGATACCGTATCCCCCTGCCTATCCCCCACGAAAAACAGTCGAAATATGAAAAGAGGACCGGTGTTGCCACCAGCCCTCTTCGCTCTCACAAAAGGAGAGTCAGACTTGTTGATTGCGGGCGTCAATTCGGATCTGAAGCCAGTCCAGCACTTCTTCCTCAATCCATCCGACCCGGTTGTTGCCTAGCTGTACCCGCTTGGGGAATTGGCCGGCGGCTTCCAGGCGCGCAATGTGTTGGGGAGAGTACAAAACCATCTCCTTCACCTGACGCTTGCTCAACAGTTTCATCACGAATACTCCTCAAGTTGAGGAGCATCGCGATGCCCCGGGGTTGTGC
>JAAEPA010000462.1 GCA_024222475.1 Gammaproteobacteria bacterium
CGTACTCCCCGTAGGTGAAGTGGAACGTAAACCACCACAATCGGCAGCAATAACCGGAGAGCAGCGCTCTCCGGGTTAAGTTGTTGATTTAAGCGGCGCTAGAATGCCACATCATCATGGATTCCCGCCTCTTGATCCGTCATGCGATAAGGTCCATCAACAGGCCGTGTCTGGAGATCATCCACAATCCCCTCCGCATCTACCGATGATCCTGATGTCGCGGTACCGGCACTGCCTTTAGCTGCTTCTTTCGCTTCTGGCTTGGGCCCTTCCGCTGCCTCTTTCGCTTCCGGCTTGGGCGCGGTATAGACATTCTTACCATCCACCTTGACCCAATCCACGCGCAGCAGCCGAGCCTTCAAAGAATATCCCTGCTCTCCGGCATGCTTGCCGCTCTTGTAAGTAAAGGGATCGACATACAGATCGCCGAGATTGAAACCCACCAGTACCTTGCGCTTCGCCTCCACATGCTTCATCGCGGCGCGTATAAGGCGTTGTGCTTCTTTCCCTACCACCCGAGTATCGAAATACGTGTAATGCACATCATCGGACGAACCATAG
>JAAEPA010000463.1 GCA_024222475.1 Gammaproteobacteria bacterium
TCCACCTCATTGGAAGCGACCTTGCGTAGGATGCGGCGCATGATCTTGCCGGAACGGGTCTTCGGCAGGCCGGGTGCCCATTGGATCACATCGGGCGAGGCGATGGGGCCGATCTCGCTGCGCACCAGGGTGACGAGTTCGTGCTTGAGTGCATCGCTGGGTTCATTTCCCGCCATCAGGGTGACATAGGCATAGATCCCCTGGCCCTTGATATCATGCGGACAACCGACCACGGCGGCCTCGGCCACGGACTCGTGCAGTACTAGCGCGCTCTCGACCTCGGCCGTACCCATGCGGTGACCGGATACATTGATCACGTCATCGACGCGCCCGGTAATCCAATAATAGCCATCCTCATCACGGCGCGCCCCATCTCCCGTGAAATAGTAGCCTGGATACATCTTGAAGTAGGTGTCGATGAAGCGCTCATGATCACCGTACAAGGTGCGCATCATGGCCGGCCACGGTTGGGTGATGACCAGATTGCCGGAGGCGGCCCCCTCCAGGATGTTACCCTCCTCATCCATCAGGACCGGCGTCACGCCGAAGAAGGGCCGGGTGGCGGAACCGGGCTTTAAGGCCGTTGCCCCCGGCAAGGGGGTAATCAGGATGCCACCGGTTTCGGTCTGCCACCAGGTATCCACGATAGGACAGCGCTCACTACCTACTATACGATAATACCATTCCCAGGCCTCTGGATTGATGGGCTCACCCACGCTGCCCAGGGTCCTCAAACTGCTGCGTGAGGACTTCTCGACCAATTCGTTACCCAGCCCCATCAACGCCCGAATGGCCGTGGGGGCGGTATAGAAGATATTGACCTGATGTTTGTCCACCACTTCCCAGAATCGACCGCCATCGGGATAGGTGGGTATACCCTCGAACATCACGGTGGTCGCGCCGTTGGCCAGCGGCCCATAGACGATATAGGAATGGCCGGTGACCCAACCGACATCGGCGGTGCACCAGTAGACATCTCCATCGTGATAATCAAACACATATTTGTGAGTCATGGCGCTGTAGAGCAGATAACCGCCTGTGGTATGCAGCACACCCTTGGGTTGGCCAGTGGAACCGGAGGTATACAGAACAAACAGGGGATCCTCAGCATCCATCTTTTCCGCCGGGCAATCCGCATTGGCCTGGGCCATCGCCTCGTGATACCACATATCGCGCTCGGCATCCCAGGACACCTCCCCCCCTGTGCGCCTCACTACGAGGACGGTATGCACATCCGGGCATTCCAGCAATGCCTTGTCGGCATTATTTTTCAGTGGTACGGGCTTGCCGCCGCGCAGACTCTCATCCGCCGTGATCACCACCCGGCAATCGGAATCGAGAATACGGTCCTTGAGGGCCTCGGGAGAAAACCCGCCGAATACGATGGAATGGATCGCACCGATCCGGGTGCAGGCCAGCATGGCAACCGCCACTTCGGGGATCATTGGCATATAGATGGATACGCGATCCCCCTTTGCTACCCCACGGGACTTGAGCACATTGGCAAACTTACAAACCTCTTTATGCAGTTCCCGATAGGTGATTTTCTTATCCACATTGGGGTCATCACCCTCCCAGATGATAGCTACCTGATCACCTCGGGTCTCCAGATGCCGATCCAGACAATTGTAGGCCACATTAAGCTTCCCCCCTTTGAACCAGCGGATCTTGGCATCGTGGAAATCCCACTTGATCTCTTTGCCCTCATCCCAGCGCTTGAACCAGGTGACGAATTCATCCGCCTGCTCGGCCCAGAAACCATTCGGGTCATCCAGCGAACGTTTATACATTTGCTGATATTGTTCATCGGTGAGATGCGCTCGTGAGGCTACTTCTGCGGGTACGGGATAGACTTTTTCATCTGACATCTCGATGACTCCTCTTCGTGGAATAGACTGTTGTGATTATTTTGGTTGCGCGGCCTGGTGCTGTGCCTAACTTAGTATCGATCTACTACGGAAAAATCGATTCAGTCCGAATTTCCTGATCGATATGCGATTGCCAGATTCATGCCGAACCTGACAAACCATCCTTTTTCAACTACTTAGCGTGCTAAACAAGCACCCCAAAAACTTTCTATTGTTACTACAAGTAACGCCATGTGTAGCTTAGTAACATAACACAGCACACTAACATCAGTACAATGAACATTTCCTACCCGGGTGCGGTATCTATCCATAGCAATTTGCGGTAGTAAGTTAACATATTTCTCCTAACTCGGATGCCCATAGTTCCTATCAAAGGATAAATTTTCATGGGAATAGAGCGCGCAATTCATAACCAGGGGGTTACAGCGTAAATTTATATTTCAGGTATACGTCGATGCCGATACAGCTTATCACTAAACTCTATATAGGGCAGGCCAATGCTCGAAAAAAATAAATGCAATAACGATTGAGGCTGCTCCGCATTTGCTGCTATTATCTTTTCTGCGATGACTAAAACCATTGCAAAGGGAGATAATCATTAATTATCAAGGACATCTATAACCTTCATTTATCTCTAACGATACACATCAGGAGGCGTCATATGTTTTCTCGTACTACCACAATAATGTTTCTTTTATTAACCGCGATCTTGCTGAACCTCACTTGGGCCCAAGCCACCGAAATGGGAACTCCAGATGAGGCCAAGGCCTTAAATAAAAAGGCGGTTGCTGCCGCGAAAGCAGATCGCGACAAGGCCTTCGTGGCCTTTGCGGACCCCAAGGGATCCTATCAGGCCAAGGACCTCTATGTATTCTGTATGGATATGCATGGAGTGATGCTTTCACACGCAAAAAAACCTCAGCTTGTCGGTAAAAACCTTCTAGATTTCAATAAGTACGGAGACTTGTTATTCCAGGACATGATCAAGGTCGCCAAGGGAAAAGGCAGCGGTTGGGTGAATTACAAATGGCCTCATCCTGCCAGTGAAGAGCTTAAGGAGAAATCCACCTACATCGAAGCAGTTAATAAAGAATACTTCTGTGGGGTAGGCGCCTACAAGTAATTTCGTCACCTTTACTCCTTGGGGGCTTCCCCCAAGGAGTTCTTTCCGAACCCGATCGCACAAAACAGAAAATACCAACCGTTTCTTCTTTATCAATGCACTAATAATATATAACGACAAACATAAACCGCGCAAAAGTTTCAGTGCAGTCAATGACCATTAGTTGAATATACCATTTACCGTTTATCGATGGAGACATATTCGCGGTGCTCTACGCCGGTATAAAGCTGCCGCGGCCGACTGATACGTGACTGCGGCTCAGACATCATCTCCATCCAATGGGCAAGCCATCCAACGGTTCGGGCCAGGGCGAAGATTACTGTAAACATATTGGCTGGAATACCCATCGCTCGAAAAATAATTCCGGAATAATAATCCACATTCGGATACAGCTTGCGCTGTACGAAATAATCATCCTCTAAGACAATACGCTCTAACTCCATCGCGACATCCAACAGGGGCTGATTTGGATTGTCCGCACCCAACTCAGCGAGTATTTTGTGACACATTTCGCGGATGATTTTGGCGCGCGGATCATAATTCTTGTACACCCGGTGACCGAATCCCATCAGTCGAAAACGGTCATTCTTATCTTTGGCCCGGTTGATGTAATGACGCAGATCCCGCCCCGATGCCAGTATATCTTCCAGCATGCGGATGACTGACTCATTCGCCCCGCCATGCGCAGGCCCCCAAAGGGTGCCGATTCCTGCAGACAGGGCGGCAAAGGGACTCGCTAGCGAACTCCCGGTCAGGCGAACGGTGGAAGTAGAGGCATTCTGTTCGTGATCCGCATGCAGAATGAGTATGAGATCCATGGCGCGGACGAAGGTTTCATTGGCGATGAAATCTTTGTCCGGTCGCCCATACATCATGTGTAGAAAGTTTGCTGTGTAATCCAAGTCGTTGCGTGGATAGACAAAGGGTCTGCCCACGGAATAGGTATAACTCCATGCCGCTAACGTGGGCATCTTGGCGATCAGCCGGTGAGCAGAGATCTCCCTGTCTCTGGGATCGTGCACATTCAACGCTTCGGGATAGAATGAAGCCAGCGCGCCTACGGCAGCAACCATGATCGCCATGGCATGGGCATCATGACGAAAACCGCGATAGAAGACCCGCATCGCCTCGTTCAGCAAGGCATGATTCTTGATGCTCCCATTAAAAGAATCCAATTGCTCCGCAGTAGGTAAATCCCCATAGAGCAACAGATAGCAGACCTCGGGATAAGTGCTGTGGAGGGCCAGCTGCTCAATGGGATAGCCTCGATATTTCAGCAATCCCTTGCCTCCATCGATGAAAGTAATCTTGCTTTCACAACTGGCTGTGGACATAAAGCCTGGATCAAAGGTGAAATACCCGAGTTCTCGGTAGAGATTTCTCACATCGATAGTTTTTGCTCCGGCCGTCCCCTCGAGTACCGGTAGTACTATGTGCCTACCAGTGGCCTTTTCGATAAGGGTGACACTATCGCTTTCTCTAGAAGCAAGCTTTTGGGAGGCCATTGAAGTCAAATCGGTCATGATGACGAGTCCTATTAAACGCTAAGAATTCTAACCTGAAGTTTCACCATTTATATTAAGGTTGGCAGCTCCATGACTTGGGGCTGGGGAATATTGATGGGATTTGCGTGAAATGGGGCAAACCCATTAAAAAAGGCCCCTACATGCCTGGCTACCCCCCCTAGAAACGGTGAAACTTCAGATTCTAACCACTGCGCATACATTTGACATTTCAATAATTTCAATATTTACTATTGAAATTTACAATAATAGATATTGAATGGCGATCAACAAGATACTTTATTACAAACAGAACCGGCTTAAACAGCTCCGGGCATTTTGTTACACCGCACAAGTGGGCAGCATCTCCGGGGCCGCTAAGAAGCTTTTTTTAAGCCAACCTTCAGTCTCATTACAGATTCAGGCCCTGGAGCGCGAACTGGACAGTAAGCTCTTTGAACGCAATGGGCCCAAGCTTAAACTCACTACAGAAGGAGAAATCCTGCTCGGCCTGTCGCATCACCTAGTCCAGGAAATAGACTCTCTGAAGGAGACCTTCCAGGCCCATTGCGGAAAACTGGAAGTCGGGGAACTGAATATCGCAGCCGGAGAATCTACGATACTGTATATTCTCCCGGACACCATGCAGCGCTTTGCACGGGACTATCCTAAGATCAATCTCAAGTTACATAACGTTACCGGAAGAGACGGGCTGGCGATGGTGCGCGCCGATGAGGTGGATTTTGCAGTGGGCTCCATGCTCGACATACCTGGCGATATCAGCTATCACCCGGTCTTCACCTATTACCCCACCCTGATCACCCCACTGGGCCACCCTCTGCTGAAAGACGATGAGGCTAGGCTGGAAGATATCTGCCGCTATGGGCTGATCCTTCCACCACGTCATCTGAGCACCTGGCGGATCGTCGATCTGGTTTTCAGCCAGCACAACCTCAGTTATAAGATCGCCTTGGAGGCCGGCGGTTGGGAAGTGATCAAGAAATATGTCGAATTAGGGATGGGAGTCTCTATTGTCACCGACGTCTGTCTAAATGAAAATGACCGGCTCGGTAAAATCTCACTTGACCGCTTTTTTCCCAAACGCAGCTATGGCGTGGTGATGCGCTTGGGAAAGAGCCTCTCACCGCAGGCAAAGCGGTTCATTGACATGTTAGACCCCAGTTTTTACCTAAAATAGACCCGCATCGATCAGAAACCGTGAATCAAAACAAGACTACGGACATCTCCCGCCACCCCACACATCGTCAAATCCATGCCGCCAGCTTACCCGCCAGGGATCACAGGCATACTCCTTAAGGCCCATGGTATGGTGCCACCAGAAGTGCAAGTGATTCGCACGGAGTCTTTCCTCACAGGGGATGGATAATCGTTTGACAGGTGTCGGCTTGGTCAACGACCAACGCTTAAAGAATGCCCAGATCATATTGCTGGCAGGAGGGCCATTTGGATCGGTATAACTGCCCGTAGAACTGCCTCCTGACCAGGCATGCCCCAGGCCATCTACCAAGACCTTTTGCATGGCAACCACCTCATCCTGATCCTCATAACGGTATACCGAATAAGGGTAGTGAGCCGATCCTGGAATGCTGTCGGAACCATCGGCAGAGTCATCGAATGAATCATTATCGCCGTCGCCATCATCGGCGAAATCGTTCATCTGCGCGAACTGGGCAATGAGCTGATCGGCATGGCGCTTGGATACGGTTTCGTCATCCATTCCCTGAAAAACGATCAAAGGAACGACCCGATGCGTATTCCCTTGATGATGGTAAGCAAGCTCGCCCTGCCCTTCAGGATCCACCCCCCCATTTCGCATGACCTTCAAACCGCAGGCGGAACTGTAGGCCGCCCCATACGCCAAGCCCGAATGAACGGCAACGGCGGCAAAGACATCCGGGTAAAGTGAGCCGAGGATGGCGGACATGGCACCACCGGAGGAAAGACCCGTCGCATAGACACGATCAGCATCAATGCTTAGCCGCTGCTTAAGGGATTTAATCATTTCAACAATCGCCTTCGGCGCACCCCGATCTCTTCTTTGGTGGTCTGGGTTCCACCAGACCCAACAACCGAAGGGGTTGTTCATGGCGGCATGCGTCTCGGGGTAGAGCACAAAAAAACGCTGTTGATCCGCCAGGGCGTTGAAACCGGTACCCTTGATCATCTCATGAGCATCCTGCTTACAGCCGTGCAACACCACCAAAAGTGGCAATTTCACCTGAGGTTGATAGTGAACAGGGACATAGTAAGTGTAACGGTAGGGTCCAAGCTGACCCGAGAATAGGGTGCCGGCCGGGATTGCGGCCATACTAACGGACACCCATAGCCCCAACGACAGTACCAAGACCCATGGCAAGATATGTCTTCGCCTATCTACTCTGGTCATTGTATTTGAATTAAGTGGTGGATTGAATGATCATTCCAAGTGATTATTTTGAGGCCGAGTTATGTAATAAAATTAATGTTAGTATATGGAAAATAGAATCTATTGCACGAATAAAACGGCTGCCAACAAATTACACAAAAAATAAAAATATAAAACCGATTCGATCCATGATCTCTTCTCATTACGATTTCGGCCTAAAGCTGCAAGGCCCAAACCGAAATTCAACACCAGTACCTAATTCCTGCAGGATCTAGGTAGTAATGACTAACCACCAACTAGGAGAATAACAATGAAATCACCCGTTCGTGTCGCAATCACCGGTGCTGCCGGTAACATCGGTTATGCCATGGCATTTCGCATCGCCGCTGGAGATATGCTTGGATTAGACCAACCGGTTGCCCTGCAGTTGATTGAAATCGAACCCGCTTTGGGTGCACTGCAAGGGGTGGTGATGGAACTCAATGACTGCGCATTCCCTTTGCTGACCGGTATCACTGCGACCGCAGATCTCAACGAAGGGTTCGCGGACACGGATTACGCGCTGCTCGTAGGGGCCATGCCACGCGGCCCAGGCATGGAGCGCGGTGATCTGCTCAGCGCCAATGGCGCCATCTTTGGCCCCCAGGGCAAGGCCATCAATGATAATGCCTCGCGCAACATCAAGGTTGTGGTCGTGGGTAACCCAGCCAACACCAATGCACTGATCGCCCAGGCCAGCGCCCCTGATATCGACCCTCGCCAGTTTACAGCCATGACACGGCTGGACCACAATCGGGCGATAAGCCAGCTAGCGGAAAAGACCGAAGCCCACGTGACCGATATCAATAAAATGATCGTCTGGGGCAATCACTCCTCCACCCAGTACCCCGACATTCATCACTGCAAGGTCAAGGGGCAGGCGGCGACGGAATTAGTCGGACAGGACTGGTACCGAGACGAATTCATCCCGAAGGTACAAAAACGCGGCGCGGCGATCATCAAGGCCCGCGGCGCATCATCGGCAGCCTCGGCAGCCTCGGCAGCGATAGATCATATGCATAGCTGGGCCCTGGGCACCCAAGAGGGTGATTGGACCAGCATGTCCATCCCATCCGACGGCAGCTATGGTATCGAAGAAGGCATCATTTACTCCTTACCCGTGACTTGTAATAACGGTGCTTATACAGTCGTCAAAGACCTCGAAATCAATGATTTCAGTCGGGAAAAAATGCGCTTAACCGATCAGGAACTGCGCGAGGAACGAGACGCCATCAAGGA
>JAAEPA010000464.1 GCA_024222475.1 Gammaproteobacteria bacterium
ACCTATAACAATTTATTCCGGACAGTTGTGGGCTTGTAGGCCGGGGTGACGGAATATAATAGTTCCATTCGCCAGGCCAGACAAAAATCTGCTTTCCCGCGTCATCCCCGCGTAAGCGGCGGTTTTAGACTCCGCGGGTTCCGACGTATCGGGGTCCTGCAATAGCGGCACCCTTGTAAGATCCCGGCTCGGAGGCCCACAACTGTCCGGAATAAATTGTTATAGGTGAATTGAAGGTGTTGCAGTGCCTGGGTTTTACGGATAAAACCATAAGCGCCAACTTAATTTTCAGGACACTGCAACATGTATACAAATACCCGATTTGGCGAGCTTTTAAAAGCCCTTCCCAAAAATACTTTTCGCCGCTGTGTCGAACACTATCAAAGCGATAAACACAACAAGGGATTCGATAGCTGGGATCATCTGATCAGCATGATATATGCCCAGCTGAGCGGTAGTCGAAGTCTGCGAGAACTCGAAGTAAGCTATAACAGCCATGCGGCGCACCACTACCACCTGGGCTGTGGACCGATTAAACGCTCCACCTTGTCCGATGCCAATGCCAGCCGGGATGCATCGGTGTTTGAGTCGTTCTGTAGCGCGCTGCTGACACAGGCGCACGGGAAGCTGAAACGAGACATTACAGATTTACTCTATTTACTGGACTCATCACCGATCTGTTTGTTTGGCCGAGGTTATGAGTGGACCCAGGGACAGAGCATGCCGCATGTGCCGGGGTTGAAGTTGCATCTGTTGTACGCACCCGATGTGATGCTGCCCTGTACCGCCAAGGTAACCCGATCAACGGTAAATGACCTCGAGTATGGGCGGGAGATTGAGATTGAACCCGGCGCTAAGTATGTGTTTGATAAGGGGTATTGCGATTATAACTGGTGGTATCGTATTGATCAGGCCGGGGCATTTTTTGTCACTCGATTGAAATGTAATGCTGCGGTACAAGAGTTGAAATCCAATCCCATTGAGGAAAAAGATACATCGATCATCCTGTCCGATGAAGACATCCAATTTAAAAACAAGCATCCCGGAGGTGGGCGAGTCAACCACTACATGAAACCGCTGCGACGCATCGTCGTGCATCGCGAAGATCATGATAAATCGATAGTCCTTGTCACCAACCAGATGAATACACCGGCCCGCGAGATTGCAGAAGCTTACAAGCGGCGCTGGGCGATCGAACTGTGGTTTAAGTGGATCAAGCAAAATCTCAAGATTAAACAATTTCTGGGGCGCAGTGAAAATGCAGTCAAGATCCAGTTACTGATTGCACTTATTACCTATCTCCTGGCCTATATCTATCGCCAACTCAGTGGGTCGATCCAAAGTCTTTATCTATGGATGGCTGAGTTGAAATCGACTTTATTCCAACGATCAAAATTTGAATATGAGGTACTCAAACGACGACGACGAAACAAAGCAAACTTCAAAAAACACCAGGCTGAATTACTATTATGAAAATATTCCGGACAGTTGTGGGCTCGGAGGCCGGGATGACTCTGGGCGCGCATTCAGGGGACAGACCGCGTTTTTTATGGGAGAACGTGGTCTGTCCTCTAATTCCACCTGGTTGGGCCGGGTCGGCCAGGGAAAGAATGTAACAGGCGCCGCTTCATCGATTGGGTATACTGTCGTCCGATTTCCCC
>JAAEPA010000465.1 GCA_024222475.1 Gammaproteobacteria bacterium
GAAGGTTCTTCAGGCCAGGCTGGAGACCGCCTTGGGTGAGCGCTTGGAGTTGGCCCAGTTAGCCTCCTTGAGCGGGATGTTGGCGGTGGATGTAGTGAGCCGAGCGCACATTGAATGGTTTCCCCATCTCGATTTGGAAGTTTCTCGACACCGCCAGGGTGAGCTGGTGGGATTTTCTCTGGTTAGCGCGGAGGAGACCGCTGCCGACAATACCGCGAAGGCCGTGGTTGATGACGATATTATTGCTGACGATATAGGAGGGCTGGACCAGATCGAAATCGACGTCAGCGGTCCAGATGAACTGGACCAGAGTGAAATAGACCTGGATGGCGGAGATGAGTTGGAGATGGCCGAGGAAACCCAACTGGAACAGGAAGAAATCACTGCCGAGGCTACTGCCGAGGCCGGTGGCTGGTATCGGGAATATTTTACCCTTTTTTATCGTCCTGCCGGTCATGCGGATCGGTTTCTTCGCCAGTGGCTGGAGTCCACGGCTATCGCCCTGGTGAAACAGCCTTCACAGGCCATGGTCGCAAATGTGGAGCTGTTGACTAATTCCAAGACTCCCGGCCATTGCACAAAGTGCCATAGCGTCGATGGCGAGGAAGGGGGTACAATTGCGGTCAACTGGTATGGCAAACACCCTGATACCGGGATGCGCTATTCCACTCGTTTTTCCCACCTTTCCCACCTCAGCTTGACCGGTGAGCAAGGCTGTCTGCGCTGTCACGCCTGGAACAAGCAACGGGAGGGGGAATTCATGGCGGTCTATGATCGTCCGGATCCCCAAATAGACAACAGTAACTTCCGCCAGCTGGATATCGCAATCTGCGTCCAATGCCATAAAGCAGATATGGCGGGAGCCGCATGCCTGACTTGTCACAACTACCACCAGGGGAAAGCGATACTCGATCTTGACGGTTCGACTCAGCCAATGGGCTCGGCCATATCCATGAACAGTGATCCAGTAACACCCGATGCCATTCTCGGACAGCCTCCTAGGTGAAAAACCGTTGTTCGCGGTTTCGCTGCCACCAGCTAAAGAACAGTCTATCAGCGGATTGTCCTATTACCGAGGCTAGTTTTTCAGAAATGGTTTTGCCTGCGGAATAGTTGATTTCATAAAGGTCTGCTTCCTTGCTGGCTAGAAGTAGATAGTCATCGCTGGTTTGTAGTTCATCGACGAGCTTAAGCTCCAGGGCTCGTTTACCGAACCAATGATCACCATTGGCCACTTGGTTGATATCCAGGCCAGGACGGTTTTCCGCGACGAAGTCCTTAAACAGGGAGTGGGTGTCTTCGATTTGTTCTTTGAATCTGGCACGGTCTTGGTCGGTATTTTCTCCGAATAGCGTGAGTGTTCTCTTGAGTTCGCCTGCCTTGATAAGTTCGAAGTCTATTCCTTTTTGCTTCAGCAAGCGGTTGAAGTTAGGGAGCTGGGCGAGCACCCCGATTGAGCCTAGAACGGCAAAGGGGGCGGCGACGACCCGGTTGCCGACACAGGCCATCATATAGCCACCGCTGGCGGCTACCTTGTCCACCGCTATGGTCAATGCTATTCCTCGTGCCCTGATCCTCTGCAATTGAGAGGCCGCCAGGCCGTGTTCGTGCACCAGGCCCCCGGCGTTCTCCAAGCGTAATAGCACTTCATCCTCCGGGGTGGCAATAGCTAGGATAGCCGTGATCTCCTCTCGCAACGATGCCACTGCCGTAGCCTTGATGTCGCCGTGAAAGTTGATGACAAAGACCCTTTTCTTTTGCCCGTCCACTGTGGATGATGTCTTTTTCTTTTCTTCTTTACGTCTGAGTTTTTCGGCCTTGAGTTCCTTTTTGAACTCTTTCTTCGAAAAAATACTTCCCTTCATCGCCAGGGCCATATGTCTGAACTTTTCATTCAGATTTTTGACCTCGAGTTTATCCTCGTGCTTGGCTTTGTGCGTGAGGGAAAGAATCGTGGCAATGAGGATGCCGAGGGCGACGACTATAGTGACAGATTTTGCTAAAAAGAGTCCATATTGCAGTAACACATCAACCATTTTTTCTCCATACTCCTCTAATAAAATTTCCTGAAATAACTTAGCCCGGATATTTCATA
>JAAEPA010000466.1 GCA_024222475.1 Gammaproteobacteria bacterium
CCTAGGAGTCTGTCGGACTTAGGTGATCGTAGCGAGGGAAAGACGGTTTGAGACGGATTTTTCGATCGTTTGAGGCGAATAGCCGTAGCGTGTAACGAAAAGGATCGGGAAATCTGTCCAAATCCGGCTTTTCCGCAGTAGATCGTCCTAAGTCCGACAGGCTCCTAGATATTTCATGAATTGCACACGCCCTCGCTTGATCCTTGTTTCCACAAGATTGTTGCTCAGTCGGGCGTAATCGTGGATACGCCGCTCCTTCGTAAAACCCCTTGTGGAAAGAAATCTCTACGCGATCATCGCGCAAATTTATGAAATATCCGGGTTAGATAGAACGCTAGTTTTGACCGTCACTGTTCCGCAAGGCTTGGACTAGCACCCAGGGGGCGACGGCAACCGCCCATACGAAGGCCTGCTGCTCGAACCAATCTCTAGCCGTGTCATTTGAGACCGGATGCAGAGTCCCTGATTGCATCCACTGTTCTACGAGGTTTTTATTGTCCGAGGCTACTTGCGTGGCCACTTCCACTAAGTCCATGGATTCATCGACGGCGATGATCAGACCTCGAGCAAAAAAGCGTTGTAATTCCGACCAGGCAATCTTTGCCGTTTCAGCGCTTAGTTTAGCCTTGAGTGCGTCTTGATTCGAGTTGGTCATCGTTGAACCCATGTATTTTTTTGGAATTCTTAGGTTCGAATCATAGCACTTGAATTCGTATCGGTGCAGATTGCATGGGCTTTGCTCGGGGATGGGGTATTAGAGATCGATCAAATTGCGGGTGCAAATGCAAAAATAAAGCCTGCATTCTGATCGGTCCCACATATGCAGACGCCAACCGCATTGACGAACAATGCGGTTGTGCCTTAGCAGCACCTAGAAGTTAAAGCCAAGACCGGTGGTGTAGGTGGTCGTCCCATCACTGGCGCTCTCCTCGACGTTGAATAGATAGGCCGCACTTACGAGGACGAAGGTCTTAGGTTTGACATAGTACTTGATACCCGCTTCCGGCCCCGCAGTAAATGAACTCGAGATATTCTCGCCGTAAAGTGCACCCAAACTTACACCGATGAATGGCTGCCATTGGTCATTGTCGAAGTGGTAATCGAGGAACCCGCGGGTGGCGCCGCTGAAACTGGTGCCTCCATTCTCTGTGTTGGAGACACCTATATTTTGTCGCAAACCCCATTCTAAATGCTTGCTGGTGAACCAACCCGCACCGAGATCGAGGGCGTATGCAGTGTTGTCAAAACCACTGTCACTGGTACCCGTACCAGACAAGGTGAATTCACGGTCCCCTATCTCCGGGGCGGCCATTGCCGTCGGAGCGGCACAGGCAATCGCCAGGGTGAGCGCACCGACTAACTTCTTGGTGTTCATGATCTCTTCATCTCCTGTTATGAGCAAAAAGCTACATTGTACGCATTACAGTATAAGCCAAATAAACAACAATGTTGCTGATGTGGTCATAAAGTAACTAAAATAGCTGTAGAATAACAGAGTGAATGGCTAAGAAGAGGGGTTAGGTCGAGGCTAAGGTTGGTGGGGGCCTGGGCTGCTTTATTGCAGTAAAGGTGACGCTGGCGTTTGAGGCGAATAGCCGTTGCATTTAACGAAAATGATTGGGAAATCTGTCTAAACTCGGTTTTTCCGCAGTAGATCTTCCTAAGTTCGACAGGCTCCTAGGGAATCTTTTTACTGATAGTAATCCACACTACATCATCGCCATTGATCGCTACCGGGGAGATCTCGCCGTACAGATCTCCGCTTTGGGGTTTAGCGTTGCCTGTTTCCGAAATGCGTGCGCCGATGCGAACCTCAGGAAAATTGGACAGGCGCATGGCCGGCATCATGGCCATAGAGTCATTTAGAGTTACCTTGAGGGGGAGGTCTTTTACTTGTTTACGCACTACGGCCAGCGGCATGGGCGGTCCCTCCATGGCTTGAGCGAAAACGAACAATGAATGGTCGAGTTTGGTCTGACCCTCTAGAGAAGGATCCAGGTCGACATTAATGGTAATCGCCTTGCCAGGCGTTGGGGCAGATCCGTCTATTGCGGCTTTAGGCGAGCTGAGGGAGGGTGTAGAAATATCTTCTGTCGGGGGTGGTTCATCATCATCGGGTAGGCCGCTTTGTTGCTTGGCCATGGTAATCAGCTGATGGAGTTCGGTCAGGGATTCGGGTTCGTCCTGCAGCAGAGGTTCGACCCGTTTCCAATAAGCGATTGCGGAACGGTAATCGCCCTGTTGCTCGGCGGCCATGCCGGCCAGCCACAGTCCTTGGGGTTGGTTGGGTTTCAGTTCGAGGGCCTTGTGTATTAGCCGCTCGGGTTTGCCGCTGAGTTGCCCATTTTGGACCATTGCTAAGGCATCGGCGTAACTCACCAGGATCTCGGGATGGTCTCCCACCAGCTCATGTAGGGTTTGATAAGCGCCGACGGCGTCGGCGTAACGGTTCATTGCGATGTAGGAGCGGGCCAGCATATACCAACCCTCAGGGTTGTTGGGTTCGGCTTCGAGTCGGGCGGCGAGTTTGGTTATCATCTCCTCGATCGAAGGTGCTGGGCCTTGAGCCGGCGGATTTACGGTATTAGCGGCTGAATGCTCCTCCTGTGGGGTGTGAATTAGGTGTTCAGAGCCGATATGTTGATAGAGTAGAACGGATGCTAACGGGATCAGAAATACCAGTAGGATGCCCGCCCAACGCCCGTTTTTTTCATCCTTCTGGCCCGGGCTGTCGTTGCCTGATACGTCATATAGGAGTTCCTTTTCCAGATCCTTGCGAGCCGAGCTGTATTCCGAGGCATCGAGTTTTCCGTTATTGAGATCCGTTTCCAGTTCAGCCAGCTGCTGCTTGATGATCTCTATGTTGAGTTCATCGCGGCTGATCATCGAGGCCTTCCCACGCCTGAATAGGGGTAGCAGCACGAAGGCGATGGCCAGCGCCATCATGGCGGCGGCAATGCTCCAGAACATGATCATGAGTGTTCGTCCTTGGGGGGTGGTGCTTCGCTTAACAGCTTTTCGATGCGCGCTTGCTGTTCATTGCTGAGTTGTGGCTCGGGGCTGCGGCTGCGCTTGGATACACTGTAAATCAAGACGATGGCGGCGAGCAGTAGAAAAACAAAGGGGCCGAACCACAGCAAATAGGTCGAGGGTCTCAGAGGGGGATTGTAGAGCACGAAATCACTATACCGGGTGACCAGAAAATCCACGATCTGTTCATCGCTTTGTCCTTGAGACATCAACTGATAGACTTCGTTGCGCAGATCCTGGGCCAGTTCGGCATTTGAACCCGCCAGGGATTCATTCTGACACACCATGCAGCGTAACTCCCCGATCAGTGATTTGAAGCGCTGCTCACTCACGGCCCCGCCGAAATCAAAGGACTCCAGGGTGGCTGCCTGAGCGCCACCCGCTGCCAGGAGCAGGGGAAGTAACAGGGGGATCAATATTGATTTCATCAGCTCGTGGTCTTCAGTTCTTCTATCAGAGGCAGCAATTCTTCCTTCAATATCTCTACCGTGATGGGCCCGATGACCTTATGGCGGATTACGCCTTGTTTGTCGATCAAGAAGGTTTCTGGGGTGCCGTATACGCCCCAGTCGATACCTACCCGGCCATCGCCATCGAAGGCATTGGCTACATAGGGGTCTCCCAATACTTCCAGCCAGCGCATTGCATCCTCGCGCTTGTCTTTGTAATTCAGGCCGTAGATGTCGACCTTTTCGCTGTTGGCCAGGGCCAACAGTATTTGATGTTCGGCGCGGCAGGAGACACACCAGGTGGCCCAGACGTTCAGAAGCGAGACCTTGCCGGCGAATTCATTCTGGTCAAGGCTGGCGCTGGGGTCTTTCAGACGGCTAAGGGCAAAGGCCGGTACCGGCTTGCCAACCAGTGGAGAGGGGATCTTTCTAGGATCTAGATTGAGTCCAATAGCAAGAAATACGACGATAATGGCGAAGACGCCGGCCGGAATCAGGTAACGAATCATGAGGATTTTTCTGCCGTGGCCAGGCGTGCGGTTTGCCGGCTGTCCACCAAGGTAGATTTCTTTTTGACCTTCATGCGATAGCGGCGATCGGAGATGGCCAGCAGTCCACCCAGAGCCATCAGGATACCGCCGAGCCAGATCCAGCGTACGAAGGGTTTATAATATATTCTCAGTGCCCAATCGCCACCTCCCAGGGGCTCGCCCAGGGAGATATAAAGGTCACGAGTCAGGCCGACATCGATGGCGGCTTCGGTCATCGGTTTAGTCTGTACAAGATAAATACGTTTTTCGGGGTGCAGTACGCTAATTTCCCGGTCGTCCTTGGATATTCGAAAACTCCCCGTGTTCGATCGGTAATTGGGTCCCGGTTGCTCGGTGACGCCTTCGAACAAGAATTGGTAGCCGGCCAGCTGCACGCTCTGCCCCGGCGACATCCTCAGGTCCTTTTCGATGCCGTAGCTGGAGACAAAGGTGATACCGATAATGCTTACGGCCATGCCCAGGTGCCCTAGGACCATACCATAGTAACTGCGGCCCTGGGTGGAGATGTCTCTCCAGATAGCCTTGAGGTTCTTTTTGTGTTTGATGCGCTCACGAATACTCTCGATGAGCAACATGACGGTCCAAGCCGCCAGCGCCACTCCAAGGGCCACCCAGATCGAGGCCTTGTCGTGCAGGGGCAGGGCGAAAACCAATCCAAGGGTGATGCTGACGACAAAGGCCAGACGCAGTCGGCGCAGCAAGGTCTTCGGATCATTGTGCTTCCATTTGGCAAGGGGGCCGATTCCCATCAATATCACTAGAACAGGCATGAAGGCGATGAACATCCGGTTGAACCAGGGAAAACCTACCGAGATCTTGCCCAGATCCAGGGCGTCATAAATGAGCGGGAACAGGGTACCCAGCAGCACCAGCGCGGCAACCACCACCAGGATCATATTGTTGCCCAGCAGGAAGGTCTCGCGGGAGAGGATGTCGAAACGACCACCTCCCATCACCGAGGGGGCGCGCCAGGCATAGACCAACAACGAGCCGCCGATGACGATGCCCAGAAACGTCAGGATAAAAATCCCTCGGGCCGGATCGGTGGCGAAGGCATGCACCGAGGTGAGTACCCCGGAGCGTACCAGGAAGGTCCCGAGCAGGCTCATCGAAAAGGCCCCCAGGGCCAGCAGCACCGTCCAGCTCTTGAAGGCGCCGCGTTTTTCCGACACCGCCAGGGTATGCATCAAGGCCGTGCCGATAAGCCAGGGCATGAAGGAGGCGTTTTCCACCGGGTCCCAAAACCACCAGCCACCCCAACCGAGTTCATAATAGGCCCACCAACTCCCCAGAGTGATGCCGATGGTCAGAAACACCCAGGCAGTGGTGGTCCAGGGGCGTGACCAGCGCGCCCAGGCGGAATCGAGTTTGCCGCCGAGCAGGGCGGCAATGGCAAAGCTGAAGGCTACTGAAAAGCCAACATAACCCATGTACAGCATGGGGGGGTGGATGGCCAGCCCAAAATCTTGGAGCAGGGGATTGAGGTCGCGTCCCTGTGCCGGCGATGGAAACAGACGCTCGAAAGGATTGGAGGTCAACAGCATGAACAGCAAAAACCCAATCGCAATGATGCCCATGACCGACAATACCCGGGCCAGGACCTCAACGGGCAGATTACGGCTGAATATCGATACCGCCAGCCCCCAGGCCGACAGCAATAATACCCACAACAGCAGTGACCCCTCGTGGCCGCCCCATACCGCCGAGATCTTGTAGATCGGGGGCAGATGGGTATTTGAATTCTGGGCCACGTAGGCCACGGAAAAGTCATTGCTTAGAAAGGCATAGGTCAGGCAGATGAAGGCGATGAATAGAAAGCTGAACTGACCCCAGGCCGTGGTCCGCGCCAGTCTGACCCAACTTGCTGTGCCGTTGAAGGCGCCCAGTAGGGGAAATATGGCCTGTACTACCGCCAGGCACAAGGCGAGGATCAGTGCAAACTGTCCGATCTCGGGTGTCATTGTGATTGGGTAACGCCTTTGTTTGTATCAGCACTTTCCTGGTGGACAGTTTTCAGCGTATCGGCCACCTCTGGTGGCATATAGTTCTCATCGTGTTTGGCAAGTACCTCATCGGCGACGAATACTCTGTCATCGCGCAGTCGTCCCATCGCTACGATCCCCTGCCCCTCGCGGAACAGATCGGGCAGGATGCCGGTGTATTCGACCGTCACGGTATCCTGGTTATCGGTGATCTCAAAACGCACGGTCAGGCCGTTTTCGAGCCGTTTCACGCTGCCCTGGGTGACCAGGCCACCCATCCTGAAGGGATGGTCCTTGGGGGCCTTGCCGGCGACGACCTCAGCGGGCGGGTAAAAGAACATCAGGTTTTCTTCAAAGGCATTCATCGCCAGTACCGTGGCGATGCCGATACCCAGCACCATCAGCAGTACCAGATAGAGTCGTTTTTTTCGTGTAGGCGTCATCTTAACCCTTTACGGATGAATATTTTTTCAAAATGCGGCATGTTGTCGATATCCATGCAGTGTAGGCCCATTGCGGTCCACATTCCTTATCCTGGATCAACTGTAGTGCAAGGGAGCGCAAATTTAGACCCTATTTCGCTGGTCCTGATCGCCCCTGGCGTCGTTGCTCCTCGTTACATGGGGCCTGCCATGCTGCCTCGTCGCGCCTAGGAGGCTGTCCGAGAATAGAGAACCTACTGCGGAAAAGTCATTTTGGCCATATTTCCCGATTAAATTCGTTAAATATGCCCAATATTCGCCTCATTTAATCGAAAAATCTGGCTCTAAATGGCTTTCCCTCGCTACGAGCCCCTATTCTCGGATAGCCTCCTAGCCATGAACGATCATGCCTCATCGAAATAGGCACCAAACCTACGCTTCCTTGCACTTGCCGGATTACTGCCGTTCTCGACGTCGCCGGCGGGAAAAATCCGTGATCAGTTTCCTGCGGCGTCGGACCGGTATCCACAAATTCATTACGAGTACTAGCAGGGCGAGACCGTAAGATGTCCAGACATAGAACGCGTACCCTCCCATATGTAGGAATTCTGTAAGACTCATTGTACCTCCGGGAGTTCCCTGACCCAGCGACTGTTGCGCTCTCGCTCCAGTACCTCGCAGCGTGCGCGCAAGAGGACTACAGCGGCGTAATAGAGTTTAAATGCCAGCGCCATGACCAGTAGTGGAATAAGCATGCTCAGATGAATAGAAGGGGCATCGAACTTGGTTACGGTGGGACCTTGGTGCAAGGTGTTCCACCATTCCACAGAATAATGGATGATGGGGATATTGACCACTCCTACCAGCGCCAGGATCGCCACCGCTCGAGCGGCGGTACGTTTGTCTTCGATGGCGTTATGCAGGGAGATCACTCCGAGATACAGAAATAATAGAATCAACTCCGAGGTTAGGCGTCCGTCCCATACCCACCAGGTACCCCACATCGGTTTACCCCACAAGGATCCGGTAGCCAGGGCCAGGAAGGTGAAAGAAGCCCCGATAGGAGCGCTGCTGATGGCCATGATCTCAGCCAGTTTGATACGCCAGATGAGTCCGATTGCGGCGCTGATCGCCATGACCACATAGATGAACAGCGACATCCAGGCACTGGGTACATGGATGAAAATAATGCGGTAACTGTCTCCCTGCTGATAATCGGCAGGCGCGACCACCAGGCCTAGATAAAGGCCGATGATCAGAGACAGCGCGCAAGCCACTCCCAGCCAGAGTGCAAAACGGTCGGAAATGGCATAAAAATATCTTGGTGATGACAATTGATGAAAGAGGCGAACGATCATATCAACTCAGACTTATACGCAAAGAGGCCGCGGTGGCCAGTGGTGCAAGGCTCAAGGCTAGTGCCAGCATGGCGCCCAAGATCGAAAACTGGGCGGATACCGGGATGCCGGCAGCGGCAGTTTCTACCGCACTGGAAGCGAATATTAACACTGGAACATACAGTGGCAAAACCAGCAGCGACAAAATAATGCCGCCGCGACGCAGGCCGACCGTCAATGCCACGCCGACGGATCCAATAAGGCTCAGAATTGGGGTGCCCATGGCAAGGGTGATCAACAAAACTCCGATTGCTTCGCTGGGCAATGAC
>JAAEPA010000467.1 GCA_024222475.1 Gammaproteobacteria bacterium
CTATTTGGCTGAGCGTAATGCTGAACATCCCAACTATGCATTGCTGAGGAGATATTTCAAGAGGACAAACTCAAGCCTCAGGGCACTTCTCATATTGGGTCTTGATCAATATCCGACCAGTATCGATTTGCTATCCGATCTGGTTTACTGCCACGAACATGCGAATATTCTGCAAGAGCTCATCTGCCGCTTTACCATCGCCTGCGAAAAAGAAGATGATTTGACGAGGTTCAGCGAAATCGCTCTAGATTTCCATTATGCAACCACTCCCGATGGCTATGATGCTTTTCATGCACTAAGAGAGTTGTTCTCATCAAATTCGCAGAAACTGGAAAACATTGAATTCTTGATTGCTGAGTACAAGGATAGCAAGATGAATGATCGGGTAATTCGTTTTTGAGAAAGTGTCATCTTACAGGCGTTTAATGGCAATGGATATCCGAGTTCTGACCATTTAAGTCTTGAAGTCGCAGTTCCACTTTGCTGTCTCAAATGTCTAGCTGTCTCCCTTGAACACGCAACCAATCCTTACACTCTCTGTGATCGGGGAATACTCGCTCCACACATTTCCAGTACCGGGGCGAATGGTTGTGCTCTATCAGATGGCAGAGTTCATGCATCACTACATAGTCCACGACTCGATTTGGGGCAATGATGATCTTCCAGTTGAAGAGGATATGCCCTGTGTTACTGCAACTCCCCCATCGGCTCTTGAAGGTCTTGATGCCTATGGACGCAGGGTGCACCCCCACGAGCTTGGCATATCGGTCCACCTTCTCTTGTAATTTCTGATCGGCATGGGTTCTGTACCACCGCACGAGTGCGTCTTTGATCCTTTCAGGAGATTTCGCCCTACCAGGCAGGGTGACCACGAGTCTGCCGTTCTTCAGCCTCACGGACTTGGGGTTTCCATTTTCTACCTTCAAACGGTAGTTTCTACCCAAATAGGTGAAACACTCGCCACTGACATATTCTTTGGGTTTAACGGGAATGGATTCCCGATGCGATTGTAACTTCTCCCGAATCCACCGGGACTTCTTGCTCACCAGTTCTTCAATACGAATATTCGACAGGGATTGGGGTACAACCACCGATACCTTGCCTTCCTTTACCTTCACGGACACCGTCTTTGTTCGCTTAGTGCGGATGACTTCGGCAAGGAACCCATTGCCTTTGATGGTCTCAAGGTAAACCGTCATGGCTTGTATTTCACCCGTGCCAGTTCCATGAATCGGTCCATCACCACTTTCCGAAGCTCAGGGTCATCGAACGAGGTTTCCAATATCCTGCGCTTAATGCGTTGCTTGACCCTTCTGATTTCATCTTGCTTGTTGAAGAAATCCACGATGGTGGTGGCTTCGTCGAACAGGGTGACCAGATCCTTGGTGACCTGAATCACTTCATCATGGGTGGATTCATCAATGGCTTCGTTGCCGGTGAGCCGAGCAATCTCAGCGGCCAGGATATTGTGGAAGGCGAATTCTGTCTCCGATAAACCGAGATCATCGGCTTGTTTCTTTCGATTGGACTCGATGCCTCCCCTGAAATCCAATAACAACTGAACCAGTTCATCCCAATGGTCCTGTTGTTGGTTAATAATCGCCTTTAACTTCTCACTCAGAGATTTGTAATATTCTTCATCCTGCTCCAGATTTATATCAATATGGTGTTTGATCGCATGTTCGATTTCAGATGCCTTGGCACGATCCGACTTGTGTTCCTGCAACTTCTGTTTGAAGTCGGCTGCCAGCAGGTCAACAGGGGGAATCTTGGGATCTACACCCGTGGCTCGGATGTGTTCATCAATCAGTTGTCTTACCTTCTCCCCCACACCCGCCAGGTCGAGTTGGGAATCACGGTACCGATTACGGGCACCCAGATTCACCTTGCCCAAGAATCTCAG
>JAAEPA010000468.1 GCA_024222475.1 Gammaproteobacteria bacterium
ACCGGGAAGACCAGCCGGTGTGATGGTCTGCCTATTACTGCGCCATCGACTCTGGAGAGCTACTTCTGTTCTGTTTTAGTCGTAACTTGTCATGACACAGATAGCGCCAGATTGCGAATGGCTGGTAACGGCACGAAAGAGACATTCGAGAACCGGCTGGATTTTGGGGCAAACTCGTGCTGCGTGTACCGCATTACCACTTCCTGGGCGGATTCTCTTTGCGAAGTCTTCCAATTTTCCCCTGTCGAGACAACTTTACACTTTGCCCATGACCGGATAACTTATTGAAAACAAAAGATATTCAGATTGAGAGTACCAGTTTTCGCAGCTATTTTGGTTAATATCTGACCAAAAAGTGTCGGAATACTTTACACTTTTTCTCCGGAGCCAATTACACCACAAGCCCTGTCCCATTGAAAAATAAGCGGTTGCCAAAAGTGGCGTAAGACTTGCCTTAATTCCCATATGTCCGGAAACGGGCAGTTTGGGTAATTTTACGGGGTTTGGGGAGGCGAAATGGCCAGTTCGCGTAATCGGGATTATATCAAACGCACAGCAAGCACAGGGACAATCCTGTTAGTTGCTTTCGCTCCTGTACAGGTTTGAAACAATTTCCTATCCATATTATTTATCTGAAAGGAGAGGTTGTATGAAAAAGTTTGTATTTTCTTTATTTGTGACATGCAGCCTGTCGATGGGGTTGACGGCGCAAGCATTGGCCACGAGTATCACGACAACCTTTACAGGGCCCAGAGGGTGTATTCAATGCGGTAACTTTTTTGACATTACCACCTTCGCAAACGACTTGCTCGTGGAAAGCCTAGAGATCAATGTGGAGACGGGGGAAGTACCTGTATCGGTCTACATCAAGTTTGGATCATATGATGGTTTCGAATCAGATCCAGGGGCGTGGAGCTTGGTTTCATCGAACACAGTAACTGGAATGGGTCAAGGATTAGCCACTTCCGTTGAATGTCACCGATTTCGTTTTGTCCGCGCACAGTGTGATGGGGCGGTATGTGATGCAAGGTTCGGGTTCGGTTTATTACAGAATAGGCAGGTCGACATATTCAAACGCAGACTTGCAACTCGAGTTGGGTAAGTCAAACGCGAGCCCTTTTTCCAGGCCTATATACGACCCACGGACGTGGAATGGGACGATTAACTACACTACCAGCGTCCCCGAACCCACCACCATCTTACTCATGGGCCTAGGCCTGGCCGGTCTAGGCTTCGCACGGCGGCGCAGGCTGAACGCTTAACCGATACCGATTTCTTTGCGTATTGACCCCGCTTCGGCGGGGTCTTTGTTTGTCCGCCATGCCGCCAACGGACCATCTCACCCAACGCTGCACGTACATCCCAAGTTGGGGGAAATCCGAAGACTCTCCCCGCTCTTGCTCATAAAGCCGGGTCGCACGTGTAACGAACTTCTCTACCGTTGCCTTCGCAACGGATAATCCAAGTGGACTGAAGTGATAGCCGAGGAAATCAAATCCCTTCTCAATACGTCCAATGAATGTCTTCTCGGGATGCTTCTCTAACTTCAGTCCATGCAATAGTTGGTTAACCACCTTCACTGCTCGCTTGAGCTTCCACCGGGTCGGTGCCAGCACCAGTATGTCATCCATAAACCGCACATAAAACAACCCGAGCTGCTCCATGTGCCTATCCAGGCAATCGAGAAAGAAGGCACCCATCAGTGGACTCAATGCACAACCACGGGGGATGCCTCTTTCGTGTTCGGTGAACAGCCCACCCCACTCGGAAATGCGATGCATGTATTGCCACAGCAGATTCAAGATCAACCGGTCCTTGATATGGACCGCAAGCTGCTCAAGTAGCAGGTGATGGTCAATGGAGGCGTAATACGATTTGATATCAGTCTTGAACACAAAACGATGCTGGGATAAGTTCTTTTGCACCGCCCTTACCGCTGACTTCGCACCGCCGTGACCTTTGACATGGACACAGCGTTTAGACACCGGGAGCCGTTTACACAACACCAGAGTGAGTGCTTTCAGGACCAAAGCATCCCGTGCGGACCACAAGTGGAGCACCTCGCCATTGTTGTTTGTTACTTGTGAGAGCGGCTCAAAGCGATAACTGCCAGATAACAGGTCACGCTGGATACGGGATTTTTCCTTTGGCCAAGCAAACCGAAACGACCAGATGTCCGCATGGTCGGGATACTCGCGTCGACGTTTACAGAGCCACAGGTAAGCCGCATCGATCACTGAGTCGCAGCCAAGCTCTTCGATGATTGTCATGCCGATGAATCTATCTGATGTGATAACGATTTGCATCGGCTGTTCCGTCCGAAGCACCTCCGGCACCGGACGTTTAAAATCATATCTGTTAGGATGCTCGAAGGTCCGCTCATGGCCGACTGCTGACGGTCAGGCTACTTGGGCGGGCCTGCGACTGTTGAAGGGCCGCAGTCGACCCGAAGCGGTCCTTGCCGACTTCAAGACCTATGCTTTGTAGACCGGGAAAAGCAGACATTAAGCGAAGCAAAGTCGGCTGCACGCGGTGGTTGGGCAGCGATTTCATGCATGAACTGTTCGCTGACAACATTCTTCCAACGCGGATCACTAACGCCATCAGCAGAGTCCATGAAAACAATAGTTCTCCATTCGCCTTCCGGCTTAACATCGCCTGAAATTGGAGACGCCGTTTCGTTTGCTGATATACGCAAATAACCCGGATCGACGGATCGATCGGAGTACCCAGGGAAACGTCGTCACTGCCAAGATCCCTTCCGGTTTCAGGACGCGGTGCATTTCGGGCAAAAACCGGTTCAAGGGCAACGTGGGAGAAGGAATCACACTAAACAACAGCACCGTGTCAATGCTTTCGGCGTCCAATCCCGTATCCATTGCATCACGTTTTA
>JAAEPA010000469.1 GCA_024222475.1 Gammaproteobacteria bacterium
GGCCATGTTAGCAGTATTGGGAAACATAGAGGACAGCGTCGCTTACAAGGAAATCAAAGAGGAAAGTCGGGATGAAGGACGAAATAAAGGCGTGGAAATCGGAACGGTCAAAGGCGCCATCAAAAACCTCGATGAGCTTTTGGCTGATGGGATCTTGAGCTCGAAAGAATATGAAAAGAGAATCACCCCGTTAAAAAAACAGCTCGCGGAGCTTCAAACAAAATATGGCCATTGAGGAGGTTGGCCTGCTTGGACGCGAACAACCGCAATCAATGAGAGCCGCTTTGCGATACAGGTGCGACGACGGACGCTCTTCCGGCTATGCAGACACAGTCATGAGTAAGATGACGCGGGTCACAGATTTCCTGTCCCATGACTATAAGAAGAGGGTGAGTCCAAACAATTGAAGTGTTTGCCGGTCCCTTCAAGGTATAATCCCACATCCTTTTCTTCGGAGGGTCAACCATGTCCGAACCTGAAAAGAATCCTCATGATCGTTTTGTGAAAGCCGCGTTGGGGGAACGCAATGTCGCGCTTGAGCTCCTCCGGGAATATCTCCCACCGGAAATCAAGGCGCTGGTCCGTATCGAAGACTATGAGTTGGTCAAGCAGAGCTTTGTGGATCGTGAGCTCGATGAGAACATTACCGATATCCTCTTCAAGCTTCCCATGATCGAGGGCGGCGGCGTCAGCTATTTCTATAACTTGCTCGAACATCAACGGACCGTCTGCAAGCTCATGGCCTTTCGGGATATTACGGCTAAGGTCAAAATTGCCGATTTCCACATGAAACGTTACAAAACCACAAAAATCCCGCTCATCCACACCATTGTCCTGTACAACGGCAAGCAGCGATACAGCGCCACACTGGACCTGGTCGACCTGGTCGACGGCCCTCGTGACCTGGCCAAAGCCATGTGGCGTGGGCCCTACCAGTTGGTGGATGTTTCCCATATCCCCGACAAAAAGATCAAAGAACGGATCTGGTTGGGTGTCTTCTTGATGATGCTCAAACACATCGATAATCCTCGAATTATTGAAATCCTTCTCGATTTGACGTATCATTTGAATAAGATAGCCCGGGAGGCTTCCGGCCTCGATTTTCTGTCCGCCGTCCTGGGCTACCTGTTCAGGGCCGCCAATGACTTGGACGCGGAGTACGTGGTCGAGGTAGTCAAACACCAAATCTTCGGAAAAACTAGGAGGCAAGGCCATGACCATTGCTGAAACCTTGATAACCAGAGGCAAAACCGAAGGCATTACCGAAGGCATTACCAAAGGCAAAACCGAAGCCACCGAGACCATGGCTTTGAACCTGTTTGGTGAAGGCATGTCACTTGATTTCGTGGCGCGCGTCACCGCGTTGCCCACGGAACGGCTCAGTCAATTACAGCAAGAGTTGCCCCACAGCCGGTAAACCTGAGACCATGACCATGTTCAGGGCCGCCAATGACTTGGACGCGGAGTACGTGGTCGAGGTAGTCAAACACCAAATCTCGGAAAAACCAGGAGGCAAGGCCATGACCATTGCTGAAACCTTGGAACAACGTGGTTTCGAGAAAGGCAAAACCGAAGGCATTACCGAAGGCATTACCAAAGGCGAAACCAAAGGCAAAACCAAAGGCATTACCGAAGCCACCGAGACCATGGCTTTGAACCTGTTTGGTGAAGGCATGTCACTTGATTTCGTGGCGCGCGTCAC
>JAAEPA010000470.1 GCA_024222475.1 Gammaproteobacteria bacterium
TCCTGGGCGTTGGCCGCCGCTTTTTGGCGGCCAACGTCGAGGTGAGCAACTCCGTTTGGCGAATAAAATAGTTGATAAAAACAAAATAAACAAGGAACCTAAAAGTAATCAAATCGCACAAGATAGAGGGGTTGGCTCCACTGATTCGTTAGGTATTTAATCATTGTTATTTCTATTAGCTTTATCAATATTTGTCAACAATAAATATCGGTTTACAACACTAATCACAAATCAAGGTTTGACAACAGTTTTCACAAATAGTTAGCGTGGCCCGACCTCAACGACCTGTTTCCTTAATTCTAGGCGTTACAACTTGCCAACTATTATTCATTTATCTTCTTGCTTTTAAAAAGAAGTTTCTATCGAACCAATAGCCAATCTAACGTCCCTCCACTCTGCGGAGTTAGCTGGTCGAAAACAACAGTGAAACCGTTCGTTGTCTTATCCTTGACTGCTTTGTTTGTGATCCAGGAGCACTCGACTAGGACCGCGTAGCTGGCATCGGCTTCCGTCACGGGAAAGGTGATATTGAGCTGCGTTTCTCCCACAGCGACGGGCACGTTAAAATCCCTCAGGTTCTGTGCCGGAGTGCCAGTGGCGGAGAGCCCTTTGAGCTTGATCGAGCCGTTGTTCGTGTGGTCGACATTGCCGCCTGCGAATACGAAATCACCGTTGTCAGGCCGGGCATGCAGCGTGGAGGCGCTGGCTCCGCCCGCCTTGAACCAGCGGATCTTCTGCTCGTTGCCCTCCGGCTGCCAGAGATCAATGGCTCCTTGTTGGACCGGCCCGCGAATGCGGATGGCCGACTCCGTCGCGGCGAAAATGTACACCCCAGCGTTGAAGGTGACCTCGCCGTCTTTCTGATTAGCCTTCACCTCGTCGACCGAGCCATGAGGACCCATAACGAACAACCCTGCCCCGATCTGTACCTTTCCGAAATTCTCGCTCAAGAAGGAGGCACCCTTCATCGACCCAGGGTAGTTATTGAAATGCCGGGCTCGGAAGGCGGTTGGTAGCCATGGGTCCGGTCCGGGAGGATTGGTGATCGCGTCTCCAGGCTCGAAATCAAAGGAGGTGCCCTTTGAAAGTAAAGGTGCAAGCACCAAGGTACGCTCATCGTCATCGTAAGCCCACCCATCATTTCCCGGAGTATTGCCAGCGACCGCGCGGCGGACGTCGCTGACCCATGCCCCTGGTGCAATGATGTAATTAAGCTCCACAATATGACTCGGGCCTGTCGTGTAATTCGTGTACCGGAAAAGCGACGGACCTCTTTTCGTACTCACAAACCACCAGGTACTCTCCACATAGAGATGCTTGTATCCATCTTCAGCGTCTTCAAGGGAGGTAATATGCCACCAACGATGAACGCTGTTTGAAAATCCATCAGCAGAATACTCCGAAGGGTCATCGATAGCGATGAAGCAGCCCACCACGGATTGATCCCAGTCAACGCCAGGCGTGCCGATAATTTTGCTCTCGGGATTCCCGGACGGCGTCACTTGAACTTTTCCGGAAGTCGTCCATTTCTGCGGGTTCAGATTGATCAAGGGACGGGAGGTGCCCAACTTTTGAGGCTTTACATTCCCTGGCTTGTAGATTAACTCTCGATTCTGAGGGTTCCAACTCTCAACCTCCCCCCGGAAGCAGTCAAGGTCATGCTCGATCTGCGATGAGATTCCCACACCACCCTCGTCGCCACCGGACGACATGATGTCGCCCTGGTAGACGAGTCGAGTCGAGATGCCAAACGTGTCGCCAGTCCCGTATGTCTTGCGATTTACGAGCAGGGATCCCGATTGGTTGTCGCAGTTCGACGTGTCATCGACCGTGAGGCCGTTAACTACGTTCTTGTTGTAGGCAAGGGCTCCTTTAGGATGGTTATGATTGAGGTCGGCCACGAAATAAGGGCCTGCCTGATCAAGGCCAAGCTTCTTTATGATGATGATCTCGCTTACTCCTCCGTATCCGTCTTGCTCGCCAGTAACCCGTAACGTTTGTCCGATGAAAAGGCCTCGGTGAGAAGGAACGTAAAGCTTCTGTTTCGTGCCTGCCATCACCGCCTGGCTCAGAGGTTGAGCATAGGAGGAGGCGCCGCCCAGATACCGCGACTGGATGTACTGCGTCGAGAAGACATTTTGCCAGCTGAGGTTTTGGCTCAGGTCACGCTCGATGAGGTGGCCTCCTTGCCCATCGCCTTGTGTATTTCGGGCACCCATCGGCGGAACATAGATCCGTTCAGTACCTTGGCGGTAGTCGATGATCGTAACGGCTGGATCGTTCTGGTCATTTTGTTCGAGGTTGCGCGGATAGAAATCCTGAGGCGCGTCATGCGGAATGCAAAGTACACCACCCCCCTTCGCGATAATAGTGTTGAGTGCCTGCTGTAGCGTTGCCTCGGCAGACTGAATGGTACCGTAAGGTCCGAACTCACTCAGCAGATACCGGTTCTCACATAAGTCTGCTGGCCCTAGAACATCTCCGACGATCAGATATGAGATTTCCTGTATCTGTGAGCCACCCGAAGATGACCACTTGACCACTAAGTTGCTTACAGTGATCGGACCATCATTAATCGTGAACATATCTGTCTCACTCCCACCCCAAAAGGTGTTTTTGTCACTCACCTTTACTTGCCTTAACGAGACAACCTTGCCAGGGGGCACACTGAAATTACCGATTGCCCCCGTCTCTCTCAATTCAACTCCAGTTCCTTCCCCTGTTACAGTGTGCGGGCTGAAGTTAATAGTAATTTGACCTACGTTTTGGCTGGGTATTATAATTCCAGTTAAAATTCTAACAGTCATTTTGCTTGCCTCCTTTTGTATGGCCTAACGTGGAAATAACTTGTGAACATAAGGATATTAACTTTGGACAAGAGTAGCACGAATCAAGTTAATTGACTAGTTGGCTGGCTCGTCCAGTAAAGGTTTTGGAATAAGGGAGGCGCACTTCACAAGTAAGGAGTCACCTTAGATGATCCGTGACA
>JAAEPA010000471.1 GCA_024222475.1 Gammaproteobacteria bacterium
GCATCCATCCCCAGCTTGATCCCGATGACGACAACGATCCGATACAGATAAACATTTTACAGGTCTTATGTGATACGGATACCGTTCTGCATGACATAAGGGACGTTCCCTTGGTCGATTCCCCCGCTCTCGGGCGATTTTCTCTGCATTATGTGAATGCTGCCCAGGGCAAGTTGTCGTCTCCCAAAGATGTCACCGATACCCCGAAGATGGCGATTTTTGACGCAGCGTTTAGGGATGAGAAGACCGATATGCAGGCGATAATGAGGGAACTAGAGGCGGTGGTTTACAGCCAGCGGTATCTTAAAAATATCAGAGCGCTGTTCACGGAAAAGCTCGGCATAAATAATGCGCCTAATTTCAAGCCATTGGAGCAGCTGCTGAGCGAAATAGAAAACCTTCTCTCGGTGCGCCTACCGCGACCTACACCCGTAAAAGAAGACACTAGTCAAGGAGACGTCACTCAAAGTGAGGAGACGGCAGCAGTGGAGACGATGACACAAGTGCCTACACCAGTTTTTAAGGCTGGTCAGATCAACAGCCGTGAAGATGCCATCCTTCTGCTCGATAAGGTATGTGAATATTTTGAACAGCAAGAGCCTTCCAGCCCGGTGCCTTTGTTGTTGAAACGTGCCAAGAGGCTGGTCGCAATGGATTTCATGGAGATCCTACGCGATTTGGCTCCAAACGGGGTTCAGCAGGTGGAAGTTATTCGCGGGCCAGAGCAGAAAGGCAACATTTAGGAGGTAGACATGGCTATTCAGAGCAGTCAGAAGTTTATTGCACGTAACAGAGCACCACGCGTGCAGATCGAGTACGACGTGGAACTCTATGGCGCCGAGAAGAAGATGCAGGTACCGTTTGTAATGGGGGTTATGGCCGATCTTGCCGGTAAACCTAAAAAGAAAGATCCCCTTCCGCCGGTCGACGAACGCAAGATGCTTGAGATCGATGTCGATAACTTTGACGATCGGCTCAAGGCAATGAAGCCTCGGGTAGCCTTTCAGGTCCCCAATACGCTTACCGGTGAGGGGAGTTTAAACGTGGAAATAACGTTCGAGAATATGGACGACTTCTCGCCAGCTGCGATAGCACGCAAGGTCGATGCCTTGAATAAGCTGTTACAGGCACGTACTCAGTTGGAGAATCTGATTACCTACATGGATGGCAAGTCCGGTGCTGAAAAGCTGATCGCCGAGGCTATCAAGAATCCAGAACAACTACAGGCACTGATGTCGGCACCTAGACCGGATCAAGAAAGCAGTGACACCGAGGGGGGTTAATCAAATGGCAGACGAGATGATTGCTACGAGAAAGGCTACGGCTGAGGAGAAAAAGGTCTACGAGCTCGATGCCTTTTCCGAGTTACTGGAGAAGGAGTTCAAACCCAGGTCTGATCGAGCCAAGGAAGTCGTCGAAACCGCGGTGAGGACCCTGGCCGAAGAGGTTCTGAAGGATACCGTGGTGATCTCCGAGGATGCGGTCAATACTATAAAGGCCATCATCTCACAGATCGATCTGAAATTGACCGAGCAGATTAATTTGATTCTTCACCATGAGGATGTTCGGCAATTGGAGGGATCATGGCGTGGATTGCATTATCTTGTGAATAATACCGAAACCGACGAGATGCTCAAATTACGTGTTATGAATATTTCCAAGATAGAACTTGGCAAGACGCTGAAGAAATATAAAGGGGTGGCATGGGATCAGAGTCCTCTGTTCAAACAGATCTATGAAGAGGAGTATGGTCAGCTGGGGGGTAATCCTTATGGATGTTTGATAGGCGATTACTATTTCGATCATTCCCCGCCGGATGTGGATCTGCTTGGCTCCATCTCAAAGATTTCCGCGGCGGCTCATGCCCCGTTCGTTGCAGGAGCCGCACCCAGTGTCATGCAGATGGACTCATGGCAGGAGTTGACTAATCCGCGTGACCTGGAAAAGATCTTTTCCACACCAGATTATGCGAGTTGGCGGTCATTGCGCGAGTCTGAAGATTCACGTTACATCGGATTGATTATGCCACGATTTCTGGCCCGATTGCCGTATGGCGAAAAGACGGATCCGGTGGAGGGATTCGATTTTGAGGAAGAAACCGAGGCTGGAGACAGCAACAAGTATTGCTGGGCGAATTCGGCTTATGCGATGGCGGTCAATATTAACCGTGCATTCAAGTTGTTTGGCTGGTGTTCCCGTATCCGTGGTGTTGAATCCGGTGGGGCAGTGGAAGGTCTTCCGGTGCATGCCTTCCCCACTGACGATGGTGGTGTGGATATGAAATGTCCCACCGAGATTGCGATTAGCGATCGACGTGAGGCGGAGTTGGCGAAGGTAGGTTTCATGCCACTCATACATAGAAAAAATACCGATGTTGCGGCCTTTATAGGCGCACAATCGCTACAGAAACCCGCCAAATACGACGATCCTGATGCCACTGCGAACGCTAATTTGTCTGCAAGACTACCTTATCTTTTTGCCAGTTGTCGGTTTGCACACTACTTGAAGTGCATTGTAAGGGACAAGATCGGTTCGTTCAAAGAACGCGAGGATATGCAGAAGTGGCTGCAACGCTGGATCACGCAGTACGTGGACGGTGATCCGGCACACTCCAGTGAAGAGACCAAGGCACGTAAGCCGCTCGCAGCCGCCGAAGTCGTGGTCGATGAAGTGGAGGGCAACCCGGGCTATTACACCTCTAAATTCTATCTGCGACCCCATTACCAGCTGGAAGGCCTGACTGTGTCCCTTAGACTGGTCACAAAGCTACCGTCAGTAAAGGGGTAATTGGTCTTTTTGATAACCCACTGATCTCGAGGGTTATCCTGACGGTTGGGATCGAGATCTCATAAATCAATTAATCTTTTATCCAGGAGGCATATCATGGCCATTGATCAGTTTATCAAAATTGGTGATCTCGAGGGTGAGTCTAAGGATTCATCGCATGCGGGCGAGGTGGAGGTTCTGGCCTGGAGCTGGGGCATGTCTCAGTCAGGCACCATGCATTCGGGTACTGGCGGCGGTGCCGGAAAGGTGAGCGTTCAGGATATGTCCATTACTAAATATGTGGACAAGTCTTCTCCCAACCTCTACAAAGCCTGCTGCAATGGAAAGCAGTTTGAGGAGGCGACCTTGACAGTACGCAAGGCAGGGGAACAGCCGTTGGAATACGTTATCATCAAGATGTCTCCCGTCATCATCACCAATATTTCAACAGGCGGTTCTTCGGGTGATGATCTCATCACGGAAAACGTCACCCTGAATTTCGCTCAGGTGGGAATCAGTTACACACCGCAAAAATCGGATGGCTCAGGCGATGCCGCAGTTGAGGCATGCTGGAACATCGCGGAAAACACGGAGTGCTAGTCGGAGCTATTCCATTGCCAGGAACCCCTGCCGTGCAGAGCTTGCAAGAGGGAAAGCTATCCGATGCTCTGGACGCGCTTCAGTCGCAGGTTCGCAATAATCCATCCGAGGCTAAATTGCGCATTTTTCTGTTTCAACTGCTGGCTGTGATGGGCGAGTGGAAGCGGGCCATGACTCAGCTCGAAGTGGCAGGTGAATTAGACGGTAGCTCATTGGCGATGGTGAATACTTATCGTGAGGTCATACGTTGTGAGGTGTTCCGTCAAGGGGTCTTCGCGGGGAAACGTCTTCCTCTAATACTTGGAGAGCCTTTACCATGGGTGGCGTTACTGCTTGATGCCTTGAGGTTGCTTTCCCAAGATGATTTTGGGCAGTCTCAGCAGTTGCGTGCTCAGGCCTTCGAGATGGCCCGGGCGAGTTCAGGCAAGATCAATGCCCAGCCTTTTAGCTGGATCGCAGATGCCGATATGCGTTTGGGACCGCTTCTGGAGGCCATCATCAATGGCCGTTATTATTGGATTCCCTTTCAATATCTCCGGTCGATAGAGATCGATGCGCCTGAAGACCTGCGAGATGTCGTGTGGATGCCGGCAACAATCACCCTGGTCAATGGGGGAGAGTTTGTTGGATTGATTCCTTCGCGCTATCCAGGTTCTGAGACCAGTGCAGATTCCTCTATTCGTCTTGCGCGCAAAACAGAATGGTCATCCCCTGGGCCGAATATCCATGTAGCGTTGGGGCAACGCATGTTGGCTACCAATCAAGGAGAGTACCCGCTTATGGATATTCGATCTATAGCTCTAGATGCCGAAGCGACTCCCGAAGTAGTCGATGGCTGAACTTACCCAAAAAGAACGCCTGCAACCATCGCTGCTAGTGCGTCTTAGCGATGATGCGCCGCTCAAGAAAATGGAGTCTCGAGAGCAGCGGGTCTTGTCTCTTCAGAGGCTGCGTAAGAGTGTCATCCACGATTTAGCCTGGTTACTCAATACGGTGCACCTCGCTTCATTAGTGGATTTGGATGATTATCCAGAGGTAGCGCATTCTGTGCTCAACTATGGGATGCCCGATCTTGCGGGCAAGACAGTATCGGGTGCCGATGTTGGGGCGCTGGAGAGAGGATTGCGTCAGGCAATAAGGGATTATGAGCCACGCATCTTGCACGAAACTCTACAGGTTCGTGTCATTCTCTCAGAAGATCAGACGAACTATAACGCGATACGATTCATGATCGAGGGTCGACTCTGGGCGCATCCTATGCCCTTGCAACTCTATCTTAAAACCGAGGTTGATCTCGATTCCGGTAGTGTCAGCATCGAAGACGTTTCCGGGTCGGGAGGGTCGTGATGGATCCGCGTCTGCTGCGCTACTACAATCGTGAGCTACAATATGTTCGGGAGATGGGGGCTGAGTTTGCCCAGCAGTTCCCAAAGATCGCGGGGCGTCTAGGGTTAGAGGGGCTGGAATGCGCGGATCCCTATGTTGAACGCCTGCTGGAAGGGTTTGCCTTTATGGCGGCGCGAATACAGCTCAAGTTGGATGCAGAGTTTCCTCGCTTTACCCAGCATCTTTTAGAGCTTGTATATCCGCATTATCTCGCGCCGCTGCCCTCGATGGCCATCGTGAATCTGCAACCAGATCTGTTAGAGGGGTCACTGGCCGATGGTGTCGTTGTTCCTAGGGGATGCGAGTTGCGCAGCCTTTTAGGAAAGGACGAACAGACCCCTTGTACCTATCTCACTGCTCACGACGTGACCTTATGGCCACTGCAATTGACCGAGGCGGAATATCTCGTCACGAGCGGCGCTGTCGCTGCACATGGTGTACCCCGAGTCGAGGGTGTACGGTCCGCGATCCGTTTGCGGCTAAAGGCAACAGCCGGATTAACCTTCGACCAGCTCGCAGTTGATCGTTTGCCGATTTATCTCAGTGGTAGTGAAGAGCTGCCGATGCAGATTTATGAACAGCTGCTGGGCCATACTAAAGCCATAGTAGTGCAGTCGGTGAATTCACCGCCTAGGTGGAGTTCGGTGATCAAGACCTCACCGGTAAGGCGGATCGGTTTCAATGACCAGCAGGCCTTATTACCTTGCGGACCCCGTTCATTTCAAGGCTATCGCTTGATCCACGAATATTTTGCCTTTCCCGAGCGCTATCTTTTCGTAGAACTCAATCTAAAGGAGGACTATATCCAGATTCCAAGTGTTCGGCGTTGCACGGATGCGGAATTGGAGATCTTTATCCTATTGGATCGCCCTAATGTATCATTGGAACACCGTCTCAATGAAAAGAACTTTTCGTTGTTTTGTGCGCCGGCCATCAACCTGTTTTCAAAAACCAGTGATCGCATCCATTTAACGAATAGGAATCACGAATATCATATCATCCCTGATCGTACGCGGCCTTTAGATTTCGAAGTTTATACAGTGACGGATGTGAAAGGAATTGGCACACACGCACATCATACTCAGAATTTCATGCCTTTCTACGGAACGACGCGTTCATCTTTTGATAGCGATCACGTGGCGTATTATACAGTAGCTCGTGAACCGAGGTTGCTATCGAACAGACAACGTCAACGAGGGGCGCGATCGAGTTATGTGGGTAGCGAGCTCCACCTGTCTCTTGTGGATGCCGATGAGGCACCTTTCAGAGGGGATCTCCGCCAACTTGCAGTAGAGACCTTGTGTACAAATCGTGATCTTCCATTGCATATGCCTGTGGGCCGGGGTAAAACAGATTTCACCTTGGTCATGGGTGCGCCCGTGAAGTCTGTCAAATGCGTGTCGGGGCCTACTGAACCAAAACCCTCAATCGCCTATGGAGAAACCAGCTGGCGGTTGATCAGTCATCTTTCTTTGAACTATCTCTCTTTACTGGACGGCGACCGAGAACAAGGGGCAGACGCATTACGCGAGTTGCTAGGGCTTTATGGTGATTTGAGTGATGCACATATCCGCAGACAGATCGAAGGCATACGCTCCGTCTCTGCCCAGCGCACTACTAGAAGATTGCCTTCCCCGGGACCAATCACTGTAGGGCGGGGGTTGAAGATCACGATGCAATGTGACGAGATTGCCTTCGAAGGTACCGGTGTATTTCTCATCGGGGCAGTATTGGAACAGTTTTTTGCCCGCTACGTTTCGATCAACTCCTTCACTGAGACGATTGTCAAGACCGATCAGCGTGGAGATATTATGCGATGGCCAGTAAGAATTGGACAACGCCCCGTGCTTTAACGCAGGGCAGGTTATTGCAGGAAAAACCTTATGAGTTCGGGTTCTATTCCGTGCTTCGTAAGATCGAATGCCTGCATAGTGATAGGCCTAGGTTAGGGAAATCAATACACCCTGCGGATGATGCCATTCGCTTGGCGCAGGACCCCTCCTTGGCCTTTGCCAATGCTACGCTTGCTGCGTTCGAGAAACACGATGACGGCCAGATCCCGCGCCTGATACAGCGGATTTTTGGGTTACTTGGCCCTAACGGTCCTTTGCCTTTGCATCTTACAGAGTACGCCTGCAACCGCATGCGAAATCACGGGGATATGAGCTTTGTGCGGTTTCTGGATCTGTATCATCATCGCATGCTTTCCTTTTTTTATCGAGCCTGGGCACAGGCACAGCCAACAGTGAGTTTCGATAGGCCAGATGAAGACCAATTCAAGGTCTATATCGGTGCCTTGTTTGGATTAGGATCATCTGCTTTGTGGGAGAGGGATCAAATGCCCGATCACGCGAAGCTGCACTACGCCGGTCATCTTTCTTGCCAGACCTCGCATGCGGATGGGCTGCAGTTTTTTATTACAGAATTTTTTGGCATCCAGTCTCATATTGAACAGTTTGTCGGCCAGTGGTTGGAACTGATATCACTGGATCGTTGGCGCCTCGGCGAGTCAATAAATACAGGGACACTCGGGAGCAGCGCCGTGTTGGGTTCAAGGGTTTGGGAATGCCAATATAAATTTCGTATTGTGCTTGGTCCCATGAACTTCATCGATTACCAGGGTTTTCTTCCCGAGTGTGACGGTTTGGCGCAACTGATATCACTGGTTCGTATGTATGCTGGTGATGAACTTGATTGGGACTTAAAACTGATATTGTCGAGTGACGAGGTCCCCTTGTTTAAGTTGGGGGCGATGGGGCAGTTAGGATGGACGACCTGGATGTACTCGGATTCCGGCACTTACGATACCGGGGCGAGGGTGCTCAATCCTTCGTGGTAGGGTGAGACCAGCTCAGGGATGAGGACGAGATACGTTGACCAACTGGCGCATGGATGGCTAAACGTTCTGTTTGAGGATTACTAAAGCACCGAGAGGCTCTCTTATGACTGAGATCAGTCGCACCGCATTATTTGGGAAACTCAACAGACTGGCATACAAAGCCATTGAGAGCGCCACCGTATTTTGCAAGATGCGCGGTAACCCCTATGTAGAGCTGATGCATTGGATACATCAGATATTACAGCTTCAGGACTCTGATCTGCATCGTGTTATCAAACAGTTCAACATCAATCCTTCGCGGCTCGCAAAGGATATCACCGAGGTGCTGGACAGGCTGCCTTCGGGCTCGACCTCTATCACCGATCTGTCCTTTCATGTCGAAGAGGCGGTAGAGCGTGGTTGGGTATACGGTACACTGATGTTCGGTGAGTCACAGGTGCGCACGGGGCATATCATGGTGGCGTGTCTGAAAACACCCAGTTTGAGACATGCGCTTAGAGCCATCTCGGAGGAATTCGACAAGCTCAAGCTCGATACCCTGACGGATCGTTTTGATGAGGTGATCTCTGGGTCCCCTGAGGAGCAATTAACGGCTACAGATGGTTTCCAGGTCGGTGGTGGGGTTGCCCCTGGTGAGGTAAGTGCTGCCATTGCGCCTGCCCAGATGGGTAAGCAAGAGGCCCTGCGACGTTTTACCTCGAACTTGACGGATCAAGCCCGCGAAGGTGAACTCGATCCCATCGTCGGACGAGATAATGAGATACGTCAGATTATCGATATCCTCATGCGTCGGCGACAGAACAACCCGATCATTACCGGTGAGGCAGGGGTAGGGAAGACGGCAGTGGTGGAAGGGTTCGCGCAGCGTATCTTTGCGGGTGATGTGCCTCCGTCATTGCAGGACGTATCATTGCGAACCCTCGATGTTGGATTGTTACAGGCCGGCGCCAGCATGAAAGGTGAATTTGAAAACCGTCTTCGCGCGGTGATCGACGAGGTGCAATCCTCTGCCAAGCCGATAATACTGTTCATAGATGAGGCTCATACCCTGATCGGTGCGGGTGGGGCCGCAGGCACCGGAGATGCGGCTAATCTGCTCAAGCCCGCGCTGGCGAGAGGGACCTTGCGAACAATCGCCGCTACGACCTGGGGGGAGTATAAAAAATATATCGAAAAGGATCCCGCCTTGACACGCCGATTCCAGGTAGTGCAAGTGACCGAGCCGAGTGAGGAAAAGGCCATCATGATGATGCAGCGTGTGGCCTCCACCATGGAGGCGCATCATCGGGTACGGATTCTGGATGAGGCCTTGCAGGCGTCGGTGAGACTCTCCCATCGCTACATCCCCGCACGGCAGCTTCCCGACAAGTCAGTCAGCCTGCTGGACACGGCATCTGCCCGGGTGGCGATCAGCCAGTATGCCTTGCCCGCCGAAGTAGATGATTGCCGACGCCGTATCGAGGCGCTGGAGACGGAGCTTGTGATCATCGATCGTGAAAAGATGATTGGCATGAGTGATCAAGAACGCGAGCAAACTGTACGCCAAGACCTGAAGGCAGAGCGGGAACGTCTTACTGGGCTCGAACAACGCTGGGAGTCGGAGAAACATGTCGTGAATCAGCTTCTCGAGTTGCGAAACCGGCTGATCGGAACGGATAGAAAAACGGATGATGATCAATCGATTGTTAACTCCACCGCTGCCAGGGCTCCATTGGCTGAACGGGATGCCGGGGAGATTTCAAAGCAGACCAAGTCGGATCTGCTGATCCGATTACAGGACCTCCAGCGGGAATTAACTGAATTGCAGGGAGAGACTCCACTGATTTTGCACAGTGTCGATGCCCAGGCGGTTGCTTCGGTGGTTTCGGATTGGACCGGTATCCCGGTCGGGCGGATGATTAAAGATGAGATTGAAACGGTGTTGCGGCTGGCGAGTATTCTGAAGCGGCGCATCATCGGCCAGGATCATGCCCTCGAGATGATCGCCAGACGTATTCAGACCTCCCGAGCCAGTCTGGATAATCCTAGCAAACCCATCGGGGTGTTCCTGCTCGCTGGTCCCTCGGGAGTGGGTAAGACGGAAACGGCATTGGCGCTGGCCGAGGCACTCTACGGTGGTGAGCAAAATGTGATTACATTCAACATGAGCGAGTTTCAGGAGGCTCATACAGTCTCCACATTGAAAGGGGCCCCACCGGGGTATGTGGGATATGGCGAGGGTGGCGCTCTGACCGAGGCGGTGCGGCGCAGGCCCTATAGTGTCATTCTGCTCGATGAGGTGGAAAAGGCTCACCGAGATGTCCATGAGATATTCTTTCAGGTATTTGACAAAGGCTGGATGGAAGATGGCGAGGGGCGCAAGATCGATTTTAAGAACACCTTGATCCTGCTGACCACCAATGTAGGCACTGATCTGATCATGAGTATGTGCAAGGACCCTGATCTAATGCCTGTTCCCGATGGACTCGCTCAGGCACTGCGTGAGCCGCTGCTTAAGTTTTTTCCTGCAGCATTGTTAGGCCGTCTTGTGAGTATCCCCTATTATCCACTCGGCGACGAAGTCTTCGCCGAAATTGTCAAGTTGCAACTCGGGCGCGTCGAGAAACGCGTCGAAAAAAACTACAGGGTGCCTTTTAGCTTTGATGATGAGGTCGTCAGTTTAATGGTGAGCCGCTGTACCGAGTTGGAGAGCGGAGGGCGCATGATCGATGCGATCCTGACTAACACGGTATTGCCCAGTATCAGCCAGGAGCTACTGATGCGGACGATGCAGGGGGCGGTCGTTAAGCGGGTGCATGTGAGTGTGACAGAGGGCGAATTTAGCTACCAGATTGATTGAGTTTGCTCTAACGGTTTATAGGTTGGAAGCTGTTTTAAAACAGCTTCTTGAGAGGTATTAAAACAGCTTCTTAAGTCTGATGCTTTAATATTTACCCCATATAGTCTAAGCTTAATAATAATATTATTATTAAAAATAACAGAGTGTCTGCTCATCGAGATAGGCACCGTCAGGACGGGCAGGTTAACGTAAAATCTGCCGAATAAAAACGATTGGCATCTATAACTCAAAACCAATCTTTAATGAGTAATCAGGAGGGTAAATCGGGTTGGCCGCGGCAATCACCCAGGTAAAAAGGCAGATAGGCATCAGCACGCCACTGGGCGATGATGTTTTGCTCATCCGCCGTATGAGGACCAAGGAAGAGCTCGGTCGCCTGTTTGAATACAAGATCGAGCTTTTGAGCAGTGATGAGAAGATCAAGCTAGAAGACGTGCTGGGTCAGTCGATGACCGTGCGGCTAGATCTGCCAAATAACAATAAACGTTATTTCAATGGGATCGTGAGTCGTTTTGACCAAACAGGACGGTCAGCAGGATTCGCCGTCTATCAGGTCACGCTAAGGCCCTGGCTGTGGCTGCTAACGCGCACCACAAATTGCCGAATATTCCAGGAGATGACCGTACCGGACATCATCAAAAAGGTGTTCAAGGATCGTGGATTCACGGATTTGGATGAATCTCTATCCGAATCCTACCGAAGCTGGGAATATTGTGTCCAGTACCGCGAGTCTGACTTTAACTTTGTCAGCCGTCTGATGGAACAGGAAGGTATCTACTATTATTTCAAGCACGAAGACGGTAAACATAAGCTGGTGCTCTCCGACTCGATCAGCGCCCACGAAAGTACACCGGATTACGAAAAGATCCCCTACTATCCACCCTCCGAAAACGTGCTGCGTGATCGAGAGCACATCTCAGACTGGTCTATATCTCAGGCAGTCCAGCCGGGCGCATATGTGCTGGATGATTTCGATTTTAAACGTCCCAGGGCAGAACTTCAGGTCAAGCTGTCAAATCCCAAGGAGCATAGTGCCGCCGATTTTGAGTTTTTTGACTACCCCGGGGAGTTTGTGCAGACCACAGACGGCGAGAGGTATGTCAAGGCCCGTTTAGAGGAGTTGCATGCCCAGTACGAGCGCCTCAGAGGCGAGGGTGATGCCAGGGGATTGAGTGCGGGTAGCCTATTTGAGCTCACTGATTTTCCCAGAGAGGATCAGAACCGGGAATATCTGACCGTATCGGCCGCCTATGAGTTGCACTCGGATGAGTTTGAGTCAGAGTCAACTGCTGGACCTACACCGGTGTTTAGCTGCCGATTCGAAGCCATTGATAGTCATACCCCCTTTCGCCCTCAGGCCACTACCCGCAAGCCCCTCATCAGAGGTCCCCAAACGGCCATCGTGGTGGGTAAATCGGGAGAAGAGATCTGGACGGACCAGTATGGAAGGGTGAAGGTCCAGTTCCACTGGGACCGTGAGGGCCAGTTTGACGAGAACAGTTCCTGCTGGATCCGTGTTTCACATGCCTCGGCCGGTAAAAGCTGGGGCTCGATCATCCTGCCACGTATTGGGCAGGAGGTGATTGTGGATTTTCTCGAAGGAGACCCGGACCGACCAATCATCACCGGCCGAGTATATAACGGTGATCAGATGCCGCCCTTTGGTCTACCGGGTCAGCAGGTCATCAGCGGCATGAAATCCAACAGCACCAAGGGCGGCGGTGGTTATAATGAATTTGTCATGGATGACACCAAGGGCAACGAGCTGATCCGCGAACATGGCCAGTATGACAAGGATTCGACCATCGAGCACGATCTGCGTGAGCATGTGCTCAACAACCGCAGCCGCGATGTCACCGTGGACGAGACAGTCTCCATTGGCAACAACAAAACTGTCTCGGTAGGTGCAAATCACACCGAGACCATCGGAGTCAACCAGTCGATCACGGTCGGTAGCAACAAGACAGAGACCGTGACGATCAACACCGCTGAGACGATCGGTGTGGCCAAGGAACTGACCATAGGTGGCCTTTACCAGGTCACGGTAGGGGCAGCCATGAACGAGACCGTAGGTGGTGCGAAGGCCGAGGAGATCGGCGCAGCCAAGGCCGTGGTAGTCGGGATAAGCAGTACTGAAAATATAGGTTCGAATAAATCGGTGGATGCCGGCGGTAATATCACGGAAAAGGCAGAAAAAGACATCAGCATGACCTCCGGTAAGAAGATGTCCTCAACCGCCGGTGATGATTATTCGGTCAAGGGCAGCAAGAAGGGCGTCATCGATATCGCCGATCAATTGCTGATCAAATGCGGAAAGGCCAGCATACTGCTAAAGAAAGACGGCACGGTCACGATCCAGGGTGAAGACATCAGCATAAAAGGCTCGGGAGAAATCGATGTCAAGGCAACGAATAATATCACCATGAAGGGTAAGAAGATTCTACAGAACTGAGGCATGAGGATTGAGCATGGGGGAGTATAAAGTCGAGGTTGTACCAGATAAACCCGCTACCAAATTGAAAGAAACAAAACTCGACGGCGTCGTTATCGGCATCCTGATGGGTTTCGATAATGACGGAATGCCCCTGGTCGCGTTCCCGGGAAATCCGAACACGATTGGTGTGAACGCCCGAACCACTGTGGTGTTGTCACCTGACGATCTTGGGCGAGAGGTTGCACTACTCTTTGAAGGGGGTGATCCTCGATATCCACTGGTCATCGGGCGCATCCAGCATCCAGAGGAAATTATGTCAGACCAGGAGAAAAAAAAATCTATAGCAGACCTGGATGGCGAGCGAGTGGTTTTGTCTGCGAAAAAAGAAATCGTTTTGAAGTGCGGTAAGGCCAGCATCACACTGACGCACGCTGGCAAGATTCTTATCCGTGGCGCTTATCTTCTGAGCCGTTCCTCTGGTGTGAATAGGATCAAGGGCGGTTCGGTGCAGATTAATTAAAACGTTATGGATCTGCTCAATGCCACAGGCATGCAGGCTGGCTACACTATGGGCATGCAGCCGGACGGGCGTGAATTGTTGGTGGTGGTGGTCAAAGGAACCTTCCGCTTTCCTGACAGGGGATATGACCCAGTGCTCGCAGATAAGCAATTACCACTGGTCGAAGCCGATACGTTCACCGGCGAACCTGGTTTTTCTGCTCCCGTGTACGAGGCGGATTATGCACCACGCAAGCCGCGTTGCGACGTCTTACTGAATGGCAGCGTCTATGCGCCTGGTGGTAAGCCGACGTCACGCGTACAGGTGGGGATGAAGGTTGGGCCGATTCAAAAGACGTTCAATGTCGTTGCTGATCGCAGATGGGAAGCGGGCTCTGCAGGAATCGGTCGTGCTTATGCTGGCAGATTCGTCACCATGCCGATTTCCTATGACCGTGCTTTTGGTGGTGTCGATGATTTTCATAAAGACAAGAGTTTTCATAGTGCCTACATGCTCAATCCGATTGGTAAAGGATATCACAGAGAGTTGAGTGGAATTCTTGTCGACGGTACGCCCATGCCCAATACGGAGGAAGTCGGCAATTCAGTGGTAATGCCCCATCAGCCCTACAAACCGATGGCCTTCGGCCCCATCGGTCGAGGCTGGGAGTCCCGGCTAAAATACGCGGGTACATATGACGACGATTGGCTGGAAAACACCTTCCCGTTTCTGCCGCCCGACTTTAACGAGGCCTATTACCAGGCCGCACCGCCCGATCAACAGATGGCTTATCCTAAAGGCGGCGAAAAGGTCATTCTGGTCAATCTGACACCTGAGGGGCGCAGGGCCTTTTACTTGCCTAAGGTCGATGTTCCCGTAGTGTTCTTCCGCAAGAAAGGCGACAAGCACGAAACTCATGGCATCACCGATACTATCGTCATCGAACACGATAAAGGCGTGTTCACCATGACCTGGCGGGCCAGTCTGCCGCTCAAGAAAAACATTTTCGAGATACCTCAAGTCCTCGCCGGCAAGATGTCCCGCGGCTGGTGGCGGGCGCGTGAACTGGGTAAGACTTGGTACCCCTCTTTGGGGCATCTTGCTCGCGAAAAACGCCGTGAAGCCGCAGAGGCGGAAGACTGATGGGGTTGCCGCTCGCTATTACCGGTACCGGGATGGTTACAGGCGTAGGTCTCAATGCTCCTGCAAGCTGCGCTGCAATCCGCTGTGCTATCGACAACTTTCAGGAAACACGGTTTATGGACTCCGGCGGCGAGTGGATGATGGGTTGCGAGATATCGCTGGAACAACCCTGGCGGGGCAAGACCAAGCTGATCAAATTGGCGGCAGCGGCTATTGGTGAGTGTCTGCGAAACGATCAACGGATTGACCCACAGGCAACACCCCTGATGCTCTGTCTCGCGGAACAAACACGGTCGGGTCGCGTCCTCCAGGATGACAACCAGTTCTTCCTGGATCTGCAGAATGAACTGAAACTCGAATTCCACCCAAAGTCGCGGATCATCGCCATGGGACATGTCTCGATGGCTGTCGCTCTAAGGCACGCTAGAGATCTGTTTGCACAACAGCGTGTGAAACATGTGTTGATTGCCGCGACCGATAGCTTCCTTATCGGACCCACACTGGCGGCCTATGAGGAAAAGGAGCGACTGCTTAGCAGCAACAACTCCAACGGTTTTATCCCTGGCGAAGCCGGAGCTGCAATCGTGGTCGAGCCCGTTTATCGAAATGAACAACCACAACTTATCTGCCTGGGCCTCGGTTTCGGATTGGAAAAAGCCCATGTGGATTCGGAGCAGCCACTCAGGGCTGATGGTCTGGTTGCTGCAATCAAAGAATCGCTTGCAGATGCCGGTTGCGACATGGGGGATCTGGATTTTCGTATCACGGATATCTCGGGCGAACAGTATCATTTCAAAGAGGCCAGCCTGGCCTTGAGCCGAATTCTTAGAAAACGCAAGCAGGAATTCGATCTTTGGCACCCGGCGGACAGCATTGGAGAGGTTGGGGCGGCGATGGGGCCGGCGATGATTGCCATACTGAAAGCAGCCAACGAGAAGCACTATTCAAAGGGTGATCGGATGTTGGCGCATCTTGGAAACGACGATGGCAAACGCTCGGCCATGGTGTTTGCCTGGCAGGCGGTGGAGAGTGCTGATGGCCAATGATGTGTTTGCTAATGGGCGGGAGATTTCTTGCAAAAAGGCAGATGGAAAATCGATTTGTGCCTTCCCAGATGTTTGCATGACGCCGCCGGAGAGTCCGGCGACGCCGCCGGGTGTGCCGGTACCGTATCCGAATACGGGGTTTGCGAAGGATA
>JAAEPA010000472.1 GCA_024222475.1 Gammaproteobacteria bacterium
CTCTGTTCTTTGGCTTTGCGGTGTGCGGAAGGGGCAACGCCCTCGGCCAGTAGAATGCGGGCGTCACTTAGTCGCTTGCGGGCGCATTTTAGAGTTACCTCTGGGTACACTCCTAGCGAGATACGCTTCTCCCGCCCATCGAAGCTGTACTTCAATCTCCACCAACGGCCACCTTTGGGGGAGACCTCAAGATATGGGCCTCCGCTGTTAAGGAGACGGTATGGCTTCTTGCGTGGTTTGGCGTTGTTTATGGTGGGAGCGGTTAGGGGCATTAGCCGCTTAGGGCATTTTTCGCGACAACATGTTGTTTGAAAGTATATCACTCATGTCACAAGCGCCAATGTCTCGAACGTGCGGTGCATTTCCTGCTGAAGGTTCACGTAATGCTGATCGAGGGGGCAGATGTTTTTCGGCGGTCGCCCAACGCGGGGCTTGCCGAGACCGGCAAGTACAGGTTTGATCACTTTTTCGCGTAAGATCAACATCCCACCCAGGATGCGGATACCCTGTTGGCGGATGCGGTAACGCCGTGATCTGTTCACCCGCTCGACCAACTCTTTACCGCGCAGTTTGGATAGATCGTAGCTGGCATGGCGCGGGGCGTAGCTCAGCTGAGTATCCGGGAGCCGTTCCCGCACCTTGATCGCAAGTTCTGCCAGGGTAAATCCACCCGGCTTGGGCGAGAGTATCAGTAATGCCTCGCTGACTGCCCGCATCCGGGGATTTTGCAGGTCCACACCGGCCAGACGCCGCGCGCCGCGTTGGGTGGGTGCCACCAGGGCGTCCAGTGTGCCGTCGGGCAGGAAGCTGTGGTGGGCGGCCTGCACCACGTTGAGAAAATCGATCACCATACGCTGAAGCTCGGCCAGCATGATCGGGAGTTTCTCCACGGATTTGCCGCAACGTAGCCCTTTGACGTTGTGTGCAATAGCCTCGATGCGCAGCACCCGTGCCCCTTTGTCATAGAGCTTGAGGGTCAACGGCCCGAAGTGCACCTTGAAGACGGTCAGGTTATAGGCCGGCTGATCCAAAGCCCGAACCATGCGCAGGGGCTCTTTTCTCTGGCGCTGATGAGGGCGTTTTTTATAGCCGAACAGGGTGTGCAGCTTGGGCACGTCCAGATGCTGGCGGGTGCGCTCGACCAGCCCTTGGAATACCGCATCCAGGGCCGTACCACGAGTGAACAGCAGGTTGCGACTGTATTCGATCTGATAGACGGAGTAGCGATAGTGGAAAAAGGAGCGACACTGTTCTTCCAGATCCAGGGCGAAGCACAGGCAGCTCGAATATGCCCAACGGTCACAGACCTCGCTCAGCCGCCCTATGGCGTGCTCATCACACAAGGTATCTGCGAGCTGATCTAAGGCCTGGAACGAACCGCCCACAAAGCAGTTACCCTCCTTGCTAGCGGAGATAGTCTGCCTGCGGGCCTGGCGCTCGACCCATTCGTGACCGTTGAGCATAACCTGGATACCGAAAGGGGGGTGCCCACTCATCTTGATGGTAATATGGCCCCAGTCGGGATCGATAATATGAAAGTGGTAGTGATTCACATAAGGCCAAGGGGTCTTGCGCTGCAAGTGGGGTACACCGTTTTTGCTGTGCGTGACTTCCCAGACTAAGCCCGGAGCCTTGGCCACGAGGATGAGAAACAGCCCGTGAACACCGGAATCCTGCGGTAAATACCGCTCGGCCAGATCATGCTTGCGCTCACCGGCCGCGCAGTGGATAAGGGGGATGCCCTGTTTCTTGGCCCAGGCATGGAGGCGGCGGCTGAACCGTCCAGCCATGCGTTGCAAATGGGCCTGATCCAGGGTCTCGTCAGAGCCGGTCAGCTGCCGCCACCAGGTACGCAACCCGCCGCCTTGTTGGCCGAGGGGAAAGTAGCCATTGAGGACGATACGATCGATGCAATCATAGTGACCTTCGAGCAGTTCATCGTGATAGGCAGAGAAATCGTCAAGCTGTTGCATGGAAAGACCGTTATCTCTAAGGTGTCAACCGGAATCCGTTCGAAAATGCCCATTTCCTTAAAGAAATGGGATAGAGAGACCATCCCTCATGGTGACCTTCCGCCTGGAGTGGAGGTGTTGTCAAGGAGGAGTCCAGGGACGGAAGCTCCTTGACAATACTGGAACGCAAGGCATGCTCTCACCGTGAGGGGTGGACTCGGGGGTAACAACCACCGAACCAGTATTATTGGCTGTTCTCCGCAGGAGAACCACTTTTTCCGAGCGCAGTCTCGGAAAAAGCGTAGTCCCTTATTACTGAAATCTTGTCCAAATAGACAAAGAATGTTTTCAACGAGCCGGTGCACAAAGTGAAGGAACGACGACATACTCGCGCAGTTTGAGAGTAGCGGTCAAAACGCGACGGCCCAATTGGGTAAGGTAATACTTGTAACGATGTCCAACTTTTTTAATCAGGCCGTGCGTGCGCAGACGCTTGAGCAGGTACGATGATCGACCGGCAGAGAGGCCAGGGATGTGGGCACGAAGATCAGCGGCACGAAAACCGCTGATGCTCCATTCTCCTCGCCCGAGGGTGAGAAACAGTTTCAGGTCATCGTCGAGAAACAGATTAAAGCCCCGATAGGAGCGCGCGTTGTGGCGGGTGGGCTTGGCCATTTTATCGATCGCTTTAAGTCCGACCCTAGGGTTGTCGATAGCGCCCATGAAGGCCAGATAACGTTCATTGGCCGCCTTCATGAGCTTGCGCAGATCGCGCAGGCTATAGATGTTTTTGCGAAGCGGGGCGAGTTTGAATACCCTATCCCCATCGCGCTGTTCCACCCAGCGGTGGTGCTTGAAGAAAGAGACATCATTGGCGGTACACTCAACACGGGCCATGATGCCGAGCTTGTCGTAGAGTTTAATGCTCGCCGCCCCCATGTGGTGGCGGATGCGTGTACCCTGGATACGGGTGTTGAAATCATTGCCCAGCTCGTCCTGGTAAGCCGAGGTGAGCTTACGGCCGAGGAAGGTGGCGACCTGTTGGGCTTTGATCGCCTGTACGGCGGTGCGGGTAATCGCCTCGTACAACGGCTGGAAATAGGCTTGTTGGTGAAAGATGACATCGGTGGCGTATTCGACTTGCATGAAGCTCCAATGATAGCCGCTGCGGAAATGGCCCACGATGGGGCACAAGCGCTTGGCCCATCGATCGAGGCGACGATGCAGTTGTTTGGCATCGAGGCTGTCGGCAAGTCTCTGAGCCTTGCGGGGATTGGCGATACTCAGAAAGGCGTTATCGGCCATTTCAAAGTCGATATTCGCCTTGGCTAAGCGACGGGCCAGCCAGTGGTGCCCGTTGAAATAGGCCTGCAGGCGAAATGGTGCCCAGGTCGGTACCCGCAGGTAACACAGACCGAACAGCTCGTCGATGAAATAGAAGTAGTAATGTAAGCACTTGCCCGAGACGGGTTTAAGTCGTGTGATGTGGGTCTTTTTATCGTGCCAGGGCCGGTACGCCGAACAAGATTCCATGGCCGAGAAGATATGCACTACTCCGGGGTGATCGCCACGCTCAGCGAGAATAGCCTTGATGCGCTGCTCCTTGCGAAAGGCCTTATGACGGCGGATGAATTCGATCTGCACACCGGCCTGTTGGGCGAGCGCCTCGGCATGGTGGCGCAGCTCATCGCGCAACGGTTCGGCCCAGAGGGGATAGTCAAACAGCCGAATCTCACGGGCACTGAGATAGCGCGCCATCGCCTCGGCATGACAGATCTCAGGCAGGGTTCCAGTGATGATGACGCGGTCAAAACACGAGATTACGGCCGTGATCTCATCGTGATGGCGTTCGACAAATGGATTCATGGTCATCCCCTATCAAGGGCAGTTTCTATCCCTATGCCCATGGCCATTGGCAATGGGAGAGAAAGGCCAACCCTCATGGCGACCCCTTGCCTGGAGTGGAGGTGTTGTCAAGGAGGAGTCCAGGGACGGAAGCTCCTTGAGAACACTGGAACGTAAGGCATTCTTCTCGCCAGGAGGGTTGGTCGGGGTTGATGCACACTATAAGCGAAGCCAGTACGGTTATGGAAGTTAATTTCCAACTGGTTATTTTGGTTCCGGCTATGCCGGGTTAGGTTTATACCTAAAGCGGATGAGTATTGGAATACATGGATAAAGGTTAGAAGCTCATCCCAACATGACTTTATTTTGCACCAGGATGGCATCCATCCAGGTTTTCCTGCCGACCGCTGACTGATACGATAACCACAACGGATGCGTTGTTTTGAGCGTAGGAATAAAATCCAACGCTGTCAATATTCACAAATACATTAGAAATTAATGATATATTGTTTATTAGGAGCGAATTGGGCGCAGCGGGGTCGAGCTATCGGCTTCTGCACTGATGCATGGCGGGAACTCCCGTCATGGTCGTGCCAGTAACACAAGAGAACAACCAAGAAGGTTTTTGAATATGAGACGCACCCTAGCCCTGCGGCATGTCGCCTTCGAACATCTAGGCAGTATCGAACGCGTCCTACGGACCAGAGGCCACGAGATCCAGTACATCGAGGTCGGTCAGCAAGATCTATCGACTCTAGATCCGCTAGCCCCTGATCTTGTCGTCATCCTCGGCGGTCCCATCGGAGCCTACGAGGACGAAAGCTACCCCTTTTTGAGGCAGGAGCTCGAAATCATAGAAATCCGACTCGATCGAGGCTTACCCGTCCTCGGTCTGTGTCTGGGCAGTCAGCTCATTGCCCGCGCCCTGAATGCGCGAGTATA
>JAAEPA010000473.1 GCA_024222475.1 Gammaproteobacteria bacterium
AGGGAAAGACGGTTTGAGGTAGATTTTTCGATCGTTTGAGGAGAATAGCCGTAGCTATTTAACGAAAAGGATCGGGAAGTCTAGCCAAATCCGGCTTTTCCGCAGTAGATCAGCCCTAAATCCGACAGCCTCCTAGGCCCTGCATGGGCATTCTGATCGATCCCGAATGTTGCAAACTTCCGAACCCCTTAGTTTTATAGACTAGGGTTGTTTAGTTCCTACTAAGTTATGTCTGTTCGCATGATCAAACGTCGTTCTAAGGCCGTGGATGAACGGCAATCCCTGGGACATATTCATCCCATACTGAAACGTGTCTATGTCCAGCGGGGCATCAGTTCGATGCGGCAATTGGAGCTGTCTGTTGCTCGATTACTTCCGGCAATACAGCTTTCCGGAATGGCCGAGGCAATGGTTCTGCTGGAACAGGCCTTAAAATGCCGGCAGCGAATACTGGTGGTAGGAGATTTCGATGCCGATGGTGCTACCAGTACCGCCTTGGCCTTGCGAGCACTGCGTAGCATGGGTGCAGCCCATGTTCATTACCTGGTTCCGAACAGGTTTGAGTATGGATACGGGTTGACGCCGGAGATCGTTGCTGCCAGCCTGGATTGGCGCCCTGATCTGATCATTACCGTAGATAATGGAGTGGCGAGTGTCGACGGTGTCGCCGCAGCCTATGCGCATGGAATCAAGGTCATGATCACCGATCATCACCTACCCGGGACCGAATTGCCCCAGGCAGAGGTGATCATCAATCCCAATATGCATGATGATCCTTTTCCGAGTAAGGCCTTGGCGGGTGTAGGGGTAATCTTTTACGTTATGCTTGCACTGCGAGCGCATCTGCGTGAGGTGGGTTGGTTTAAGGCTCGAGGTATAGCGGAGCCTAATATGGCCCAATATCTTGATCTTGTTGCCTTGGGTACGGTGGCTGATGTCGTCCCCCTGGACCACAATAATCGCATTATGGTCGAACAGGGCCTGCGCCGCATCCGGGCCGGACATTGTATTGTTGGTATCAGCGCCTTGCTGCGCGTGGCCGGGCGAAACCAGAGGCGCGCCGTCGCCTCGGATATGGGATTCGCCGTGGGCCCAAGGCTCAATGCTGCGGGACGATTGCAGGACATGTCGATCGGCATCGAGTGCCTATTGACGGACGATCAAGACAAGGCCAATGCCCTGGCCGTGAAGCTGGACCAGTTAAATTGTCAGCGGCGGGAGATTGAGTCCCGGATGCAAAACGATGCTCTGGAACTGGTGGAACAGACGAGCGCCGGGCTTGATGACAAGGCGCTGCCGGAGGGGTTTTGCCTTTACGATGAGGGCTGGCATCAGGGGGTCATCGGGATTCTGGCCTCGCGGATCAAGGAACGTTTTCACCGGCCGGTAATCGCCTTTGCCAAGGCGGAGAACGGCGAAATCAAAGGCTCAGCACGTTCGATCCCCGCTTTGCATATCCGTGATCTTCTGGATGAGATCGCTACTGCGCACCCGGGTTTGATCACTAAGTTCGGGGGGCATGCCATGGCGGCGGGTCTAAGCCTGCCTCGTACTCACCTGGATGACTTTCGGCAGGCCTATGCGCGGATGGTGACACAAAATCTGACCGAGGATCAGCTCAATGGTGATGTGTATTCTGATGGTGAACTCGAACATGGCCAGCTCTGTCTCGAGATTGCGGAGTTACTGCGCCAAGGTGGGCCCTGGGGGCAGGGTTTTCCAGAACCCGAGTTCGATGGGGTTTTCGAAATCATGAATCGGCGTGTAGTTGGCGAAAAACATCTCAAACTGTCGTTGAAAACCGATGGGTATTTTCCCGGCATTGATGCCATGGTATTCAATTTTTCCGCCATGGGCCAGTGCGACGATTTCAAGCGTATACATATAGTATATCGTCTTGATGTCAATGAGTATCGGGGGGTGCTTACTCCGCAGCTCATCGTGACCCATTTAACGGGTATTGTATAGCTCGGATATTTCATAGATTACACACGCCCTTGCTTGATCCTTGTTTCCACAAGATTGTTGCTCAGTCGGCCGTAGTCATGGATATGCGAAGCCTTCGAATAAATCCCTTGTGAAAACAACATTCTGCGCGATCATCACGTGAATTCATGAAATATCCGGGTTAGAATGGTGTCTTTGTGACTCAGAAGAATTCGGTGTGACTCTCAATCTAATCATCAGTTACGTTACTCAGGTCCTGGGTACGGGATTGGCTTTCTTTTTAGCCTTCCGCTCATTTCAAAAACGTTCCATACAGCTTGGAGATGAGCCGACCCTTCCGCAATACTTTACCCGTCAGAACCTGTATTGGCTGGGTATCGCGATCTATTGCGTATTTATAGCCGGCACCTATTTTTTGTTGATTTATACCTGGTTGCCACTATATCCGCTGATCGACTTCGTGGTGGAAATGCTTAGTGCGGGTGAACTCGTTAAATTATTTACCGGTCTTGATGGCGGCAAACTAATTCCTTTGATGACGGCCTTGAGCTTTCTATTTTTCGTGTTTTGGGAGAGCCGGTTCAACCCCCTATTGATTCTGAGAGATACTGTCTATGATGCTTTTGCGATCCCTAGAAAGGCGGTTGAGGTTTATAATGCCTTGCGGACCTCGCAATTATCCAACATAGACAAGAAGCTCAAGCTTCAGATCGCCAACCGCCTGCTTATCGCCAGCATAGATCCTGGTGATTTCGAAAAGTTTCATACGACTGTTGAATACAAATGGGCGCATAACAGCGTGCTCTTTGATCAAATACAATCCTATGCGAATCAGGTCTCTTATCAGCGGTTTTTTAGTGAACCTTCCTTGAGGTGGGGAGATATCTGTATCTCTTACAATGCCATGTCGGAGCAGGTGGCGGTCTGGAAGGAAGCCGAGCCTCATTACACAAAAACCGTTAATCTCATCAAGGGGCTCGATGAACTGGCCGGACTATTGTGTCGTTTGTTGGCCTGTTTGGTGATCTTCGGCAGCACCAGTGACAAAGAGGTATGGGATACCGTAAAACGCCTAGGGGGAAACCCCAATCAGCTGCTTTTGAAGCACACCTACAAGTATCTGCTGATCTTCACGGCGGCGACCGTAACGGGTATCATGCTGGGGCGGGAGTTCTCCATCTTGGTTCACAACAACCTCATCTATCCCGGCGATCCATTGGCGCATTTCGACGATGCCACGTTCAGGTGGATCGTGTACGCCTTGGCGATGTATGTGTTTCCAATTGCACTGGTGCTTGTTTCACGTACCTATGCCTATAGATCCAGCCATCAGGAATCCCCCCGCTATTACGGGTTCTATATACTGATGATGCTTATAGGATTCATCGTCAGTACCTCGGCCTCGGCCCTGATCTTAGGGCTGACCAGTCATGAATGGGCGGATTTCAACTTTCTGGCTGGATTCATCAAACACATGCGTTGGGGCATATTGCCCGCGTTGATGTGTGGTTTCGTAGCTTATCAGATGGATACCTCGGTGGATGAAGCGGAGAGTACCGGCAGCATCATTAAAGGAGAGATTCTGCGGTTTGTAGGCTGGGCTGTGGTCGCCCTGATCGTGATGCTCTATGCCACCGACGGCCTGACCATCGAAGAACTCCACTTGCGCTTTACCGTCGTGGGCACATCCATTTTCGTTGTGGGTTTTTTAGGTATGGCGGCAAGATTCAAGACGGTGGAATCTGGCGGATAAGCAGTTATACTACCGCGCTGTTAGTTGCTTAGTGCCAGGGAGACTGGTACTCCGTCGAGGTTGTTTTGATGGGCTCAGCGTTACTGTGGTACTTCGCGACAAGGCACAGCTTGCAGGCAATGGACCTTAGTCCTTGTCAAAAGCGGTAACGCCGTGGCGGAGTACCACAGTAACGCCCGAAGGGTTGGTCTGTCAGCGCCCATGACGGTGTTACGCCTCTTGCAAAGGACTAAGGCCATTTGCGGCGAGGCGTGCCTTGCCATGAGCGCTGACAGACCAACTGAGTCCATCAAAACAACCTCGACGGAGTACTAGAACAGATATGTTGGAAATCAATCCCATTCAGAATCAGATCAAAGACCTCAGAGTGAGGGTTGAAGCCCTGAGGGGGTATCTTTGACTACGAGGTAAAGCAAGAACGTCTGGAAGAGGTCAGCCGGGAGCTGGAAGATCCTAAGATCTGGAATCAACCGGAAAAGGCCGAGAGCCTGGGACGGGAGCGCGCACGATTGGAGACCATTGTGGGTACGCTACGGGATATGGGCAGCAGTTTGGATGATGCTCAAGATCTGTTGGAGCTTGCTGCCGATGAGCAGGATGAAGCAACAGTTGATGCTGTCGTTTTAGATCTGCATGGATTCGAGAAAAAAGTCGCGGCATTGGAGTTTAGACGCATGTTCTCGGGTGAGATGGATGACCATGATGCCTTTCTGGATGTGCAAGCCGGTTCTGGCGGTACCGAGGCCCAGGACTGGGCCAACATGTTGTTGCGCATGTATTTGCACTGGGGAGAGCGGCGGGGATTCAAGACCGAGCTGATCGAGGTCTCCGCCGGTGAGGTCGCGGGGATTAAGAGCGCAACAGTCAGGTTTAGCGGTGAATACGCCTTCGGTTGGTTACGTACCGAAACCGGTGTGCACCGGCTGGTGCGCAAATCTCCTTTCGATTCGGGTAATCGCCGCCATACCTCTTTCGCTGCGGTATTCGTCTCGCCCGAGATCGACGACGACATCAACGTAGAGATCGATCCCGGGGATCTACGGATCGATGTCTACCGTGCCAGCGGTGCGGGAGGCCAACATGTCAACCGTACCGAATCCGCGGTGCGTATCACCCACCTTCCTACCGGCGTAGTCACTCAGTGTCAGAACGATCGTTCTCAGCACAAGAACAAAGACGTGGCCATGAAACAACTCAAGGCCAAGCTGTATGAACTCGAGGTACAGAAACGTAATGCCGAGCAGCAGCAGATCGAAGACAATAAAGCCGATATCGGCTGGGGCAGTCAGATACGTTCTTACGTATTAGATCAATCGCGAATTAAAGACGTGCGAACCGGCTTAGAGACCGGCAATACGCAGGCAGTTTTGGATGGGGACCTGGACCGTTTCATCGAGGCCAGCCTGAAGAGCGGTCTTTAGTTAATCGGGGGCCGGGGTCATTGTGCTTTATACTTTAATATGTGGTCGAAAGGGCTTGACATGAAGGACATGAAAAAACCACAACAGGATGAAAACAAACTCATCGCTCAGCGCCGGGAGAAACTCACTGCATTGCGAGAGCAGGGGTTCAATTTTCCTAACGACTTTCGCCGCGATGTGATGGCAGATGAATTGCATCAGCAGTTCGATGACAAGGACAATGATTTTATCGAACAACAATCACTGCGGGTGAGCGTCGCTGGGCGGATGATGGCCAAACGAGTGATGGGTAAGGCCAGTTTTACCCATCTGCTGGACATGTCGGGTCGTATTCAGTTGTTTGTGCAACGCGACGCCCTGGTGCAGGGAGAATATCAGGCCTTCAAATCCTGGGACGTGGGAGATATCGTCGGGGCTCAGGGGCAATTGTTCAAGACCCGTAAAGGCGAGTTGTCGGTCAGAGTCGATATGCTGCGTCTATTGACCAAGTCATTACGGCCGCTGCCGGAAAAGTTTCATGGACTTGCTGATCAAGAGCAACGTTATCGCCGGCGCTACCTCGATCTGATTATGAATGATCCGGTGCGTAAGCTGTTCCGTATCCGGGCGAATGTAGTCAATTACATCCGCGCTTATCTTGATGAGCGTGGTTATCTTGAGGTGGAAACCCCGATGATGCAGGCCCTGCCGGGTGGGGCCGCTGCAAGACCGTTCATCACCCATCACAACACCTTGGATATGCCGCTTTATCTACGTGTTGCCCCCGAGTTGTACCTCAAGCGTCTGGTCGTTGGTGGTTTTGAACGGGTCTATGAAATTAATCGCAACTTCCGTAATGAAGGGATTTCAACCCAGCATAACCCAGAATTCACCATGCTGGAATTTTATGAGGCCTATGCGGATTATCATCGGTTGATGGATCTTACCGAGGATCTACTGCGGGGGGTAGCCCAGCAGATACTGGGTAGCTCGCGGATTATTTATCAGGGCGAGGAGTGTGACTTCGGCAAGCCTTTTGCCAGAATGGCGGTAAAGGAATCGATTCTGCACTACAATCCCGAGATTAGCATTGCGCAACTTGATGATCTGCAACAGGCCAAGGCCCTGGCCCAGGGCCTTGGTATTTCGATCAAGGAGTCCTACGGGCTTGGCAAGATTCAAATCGGGATTTTCGAAAAGACTGTGGAGCACCGTCTCACCGACCCTACGTTCATCACTGCTTATCCCACCGAGGTGTCACCTCTGGCGCGGCGTAATGACGAAGATTCATTTATCACTGATCGTTTCGAGTTGTTCGTGGCCGGTAAGGAAATTGCTAACGGATTTTCTGAATTGAACGACGCCGAGGATCAGGCCGAACGGTTTCGACAACAGGCGCGGGAAAAAGCCGCCGGCGATCAGGAGGCTATGCATTATGATGACGACTATATCCGCGCCTTGGAGCATGGTCTTCCGCCTACGGCGGGCGAGGGGATAGGCATAGACCGGTTGGTCATGCTGCTGACGGATTCAGCATCGATCAGGGATGTTCTGCTGTTTCCTCTCATGCGATCGAAGGTGGGAGGGAAATGATATCAAATAGCCTCCTAGGAATTGAGATACCACCTCCATATAGTCGATAAAAGCGCTCCACCATCATAGGGTTTCTCAAAAAACTCTATCGCACCAAGTTGCATCGCCTTTTCACGCAATCCAGCATCTTTAAGGGCGGTGATTATTATGAAGTCTGGGGGTATGTTCACTAGATTCTTAACTCGATGGGCAAGCTCAAACCCGTTGCCTCCGGGTAGCGAAATGTCCAGTAGAACTAGATCAGGCTGCTGCTGTGAACACTTCCTTAGCCCACTGACTGCATCGTAGGCTTGATCAACCTCATAGCCTTCTAGCTTCAATCGCACCTGCATTGCCAAAGAAATCTTCTGGTCGTCCTCTATAATAAGTATTTTTTTCACAACGCAAGACCCTCCATTGTATACGTTATACGGACAAGATCGAGATTGGTTTTGTGCTGTTGTCTGACGATTCGGTAAGTGGTGATGAAAAGCTTAGTCCTTTCCGGTAATAATCTGGATTTCCACGATAAAGTGGCGTTGAGGTCAATATGTCCGTGCTAAATGCAAGGTTTTAAGCAAGACGGGTTAGCCCAAGAATGAGCAGCAGGCCAAGGATGGCCGAGATGATATACAGGGTGTTGGATGCTATCTTGTTGGAAGGGCGGACCATGAAGCCTGCCACGGCGATGAGCGTGACGATAATAACGAGTAAGCCTATTCCTCTCACGATTTATTATTAACCAGGGGTAGATGCCCATCCGTCATGGGCAGAAAGGGATCTAATTTGATATGTCCAATGCATAGGGAAGTTGACCTATCGTGGTTCGTGCGCCTTCCCTAGTCTGAAGTTGGATGTCTTTACGTCTGGCGGTACTGATCTGCAGCACGGCAAGGCCATTGCTGCCGCCATCGGGATGGAGTTGGGCGTCCACGATCTTGCCTGCGGGTTGAGTCTTGTCCGCTTCCTTGATGAAAATATCTTCACCGGGTAGCGGTGGGGTAGCGCCGTCTATGTGTATGCGATACATGCGTCTTTTAAGTTTGCCTAGATAATGCATGCGCGCGACGATTTCCTGGCCGGGATAACAGCCTTTCTTGAAGTTGATCGCACCGATCAGATCCATGTTGGCCATCTGCGGAATAAAGGCCTCGCGTGTCTGGGCAAGCACCGTGGGGATGCCGGCCAGAATATTCAGCAACGACCACGATGACGCACCGGTGAGGGTGGCATCGGCCGCCAATCGTTCCCACAGTGGTTTTACGGCATCTAGGCTGCCGTAGATTTCATACCTGGGGGCCGGTCCTGGGACTAGAATGATCGTCAATTCCGCGCTGGTGGTGCAATCATCGACTTGTTGAGGAGTATGATCTACCAGTGTCTGGAGTTGCTCCTTGGCGCCGGGTCCATGGTAACCAATGCGAACCAAGTCATCGCTGCCGTCGGCCAACTTCACCTTGGTGCGCAGGACATACATACGCAAACGTTGCAGCGTGGCTTCCAGTATCTCCATAGGTAAGCTGAGGAAATAGTCATCAGCGCGCTTGAAGGTTCGAAAATCAGCCAACATTCGACCCTTGGGATTACAGTAGGCGTTGAGTTGGCTGCGGGTCTCGGAGACCTGCATAGTGTCATTGCTGAACTGGCTCTGCATAAACTGCGCCGCCTCTTCGCCGTTTAGCCCGATCAGTCCGATGTGGGAGAGATCGCAAAGAATCCGACCATGGATTACGGCTTTTCGCTCCCGCTCGGGTTCACCAAAGTGTGTAATCCTGTTATTGGAAATATGGGCGCCTCTGTGGGCTAGAAATGTCTGCCAATCGGATATCATAATTCAGATGTTTTTGCGCCTTGGAAGCCTCTCCATGATAGCCAAAGATCCCCGCTTTGTCAGCAACAATGCAGGCGGAAGACCCTGCCGCAGTGCAATATTATGGGAGAAAAGAGGATGCGTTCGTGTTAGACTATCCATAAGTTAGGCGTGCCCAGGGCGCTATTGCTGTTTGGCCTCGGCTGCGTTTAGATGAATGTCGTCAGGCCCAATAACATTTTAGGCTACTCCCCAGGCCTATAATAATAAGGCTAGTAAATTTCGAACCTTTTAATAAAAAATAAACCCTCAGGAACCAGGCCATGAGACCAGACACTGCGCCTTTATCTCCTCATTTGCAGGTTTACCGTTTCCCGTTGACGGTAATTCTGTCCATTACCCATCGCGTTACCGGTGCCGTGCTCGCGCTCGGTGCCTTGTTGTTGCTTTATGTTTTATTCGCGGCTGTCTCCGGAGAGCAGAGCTACCAATCGGCACATGCCTTGGTTTCCTCCGGGTGGGGTCAGTCGTTGTTATTTTTATGGACCTTCGCATTATATTTTCATTTCTGTAACGGTATCAGGCACCTTGTTTGGGATGTGGGATATGGTTTGGACCACCAGGTCCTCGACAAGAGCGCCTGGATCGTACTCATCGTCTCGACAGGGTTGACCCTGCTGACCTGGTTGGTGGCCTTGACCATCGGAGGAGGGGCATGATGAGTTTTCGTACACCGTTGTCTAAAGCTTTGGGCTTGGGCGCTGCCGGGGAGGGCGCGGCACACTGGTGGATGCAACGCTTGACGGCCGTGGCGCTGCTGCCTCTGGTGCTGTGGTTTGGTTTTTCGGTGGCGCTGATCAGTGAAATGGATTATGCGACGATAACGACCTGGATAGGTTCGCCGTTCATTTCCGTGTTGCTCATCTTGTTGATCGTGACCGGGGTCTATCACATGCAGCTGGGTTTGAAGATTATCGTCGAGGACTATATTCATGTACCGTGGATGAAACTCACTGGCATCATCTTAGTGGATTTTGTTTGCATCGTACTTATGGTGGCGGGGATTCTATCCGTTTTAAAGATACTGCTTGGGGCAAATTAAATGGAAGGCGGCTATAAGGTAATCGATCACAGTTATGATGTCGTCGTCGTGGGGGCCGGTGGTGCGGGACTTCGCGCCACCTTCGGCATGGCCTCGCGGGGACTTTCGACGGCCTGTGTGACCAAGGTATTTCCGACTCGAAGCCACACCGTGGCAGCTCAGGGCGGTATCAGTGCATCGCTGGGAAATATGGGAGAGGACGATTGGCGCTGGCATATGTATGACACTGTCAAGGGTTCGGATTGGCTTGGTGATCAGGACGCCATCGAGTTCATGTGCCGTGAGGCCCGTGACGCGGTGATCGAGCTGGAACACTATGGTGTCCCGTTTTCGCGTACCGAGGATGGGCGTATTTATCAGCGGCCCTTTGGCGGCATGACCACCAATTTTGGAGAGGGAATTGCTCACCGCACCTGTGCGGCGGCCGACCGGACCGGTCATGCCATTCTGCACACCCTGTATCAGCAGTCTCTGAAGCATCAGGCGGAATTTTTTATCGAACACTTTGCTACCGACCTGATCATGGATGACGAAGGGGTGTGTCGCGGGGTTATGAGTTGGGATCTCGCGACCGGGGAGCTGCATCGTTTTCGGGCCCATATGGTGGTGTTGGCTACCGGAGGCTATGGACGAACATTCTTCTCCTGCACCTCCGCGCATACCTGTACCGGAGATGGTAATGCCATGGCGTTGCGGGCGGGGCTGGCCTTGCAGGATATGGAGTTCATTCAGTTTCACCCCACCGGAATCTACGGGGTGGGTGTGCTGATCACTGAAGGCGCCCGTGGTGAAGGTGGATATCTGACCAATTCAACGGGCGAGCGGTTTATGGAGCGCTATGCCCCCAACGCCAAAGACTTGGCCTCCCGGGATGTAGTCAGTCGGGCCATAACCATCGAGATAAATCAGGGCCGAGGGGTTGGAAAGGAAAAGGATCACGCATACCTGCACTTGGAGCATCTGGATCCGGCGGTGCTCAAGGAACGTCTACCCGGAATCACTGAGCTGTCAAGGGTGTTCTCCAGCATAGATGTCACCAAAGAGCCGATTCCCGTGTTGCCGACGGTGCATTACAACATGGGCGGTGTTCCTACCAATCATCATACCGAGGTGGTTACGCTCAAGGACGGTGATCCGGAAACCGTCGTTCCGGGGCTGATGGCCATCGGTGAGGCGGCCTGTGTCTCGGTACACGGGGCTAACCGCCTGGGTTCGAACTCGTTGCTGGACTTGGTGGTCTTCGGCCGAGAAGCCGCTAGACGCTGTGCGGAGATCCTTAAACCCGGCACACCTCACCGGGCATTGCCGAAGCAAGGGTTCGATAAAGCCTTGGGCCGTTTCGATAAGATCCGTAATGCCAAGGGGGGCAGCAAAACGGCCGGTTTGCGTCTCCAGATGCAAAAGACCATGCAGACGCATGCCGCAGTATTTCGTACCGAGCAGACGCTTGCCGCAGGTTATGAGAAGATTCGGGAGATCCATGACGGTTTCAGCGATGTCAGCATAGAAGACCGTTCAATGATCTGGAATACCGACCTGGTGGAAACTCTGGAGATGTCCAACCTTCTGCCGCAGGCCACGGTAGCCATCGCCTGCGCCCTGAATCGTACCGAGAGCCGAGGGGCGCATGCCCGCGAAGACTACCCGGATCGCGATGATGAAAACTGGATGAAACACACCCTGGTCAAGAACACCGAGACCGGTGAGGTGGCCCTGGACTATCGCCCCGTGCATCAGCGCACCTTAACCGATGACATCGAATATATCCCACCGAAGCCAAGGGTCTATTGATTCACTTCGGGTTAATTCAACCGATGTCCGTACTCAGCTCAACGTTCATTTAAAATATATCGGGTCCGGGAGACCGCTATGGCGCAACTAACACTTCCTTCCAATTCCGTAGTCAAGCAGGGTAAGACCTACGATGCCCCGGCGGGGGGCACCCAACTCAAGAAATTCGTGGTCTATCGCTATACCCCTGATGACGGGGAGAATCCGCGTACGGATACCTATAGCATCGATCTGGAGTCATGTGGTCCCATGGTTCTCGATGCCCTGATAATGATCAAGAATGAGATTGACTCCAGTCTGTCCTTTCGGCGTTCATGTCGAGAGGGTATTTGTGGTTCTTGCTCCATGAATATCGATGGCCGCAACACCCTGGCCTGTCTGAAGCGGATCG
>JAAEPA010000474.1 GCA_024222475.1 Gammaproteobacteria bacterium
ACTTCGTCGGTCATGGCACACATCTCGAGCTCATCCTCGAAAAGGTCGAACATCGCCTGCAAGGCAAAGAGGAAGTTGTCTTTGCTCCGGAGGAGGTCGCTCGCGTCAACGGCGAGTGAATCCTTTTTTTCTGACCGATAACCAAAAAAATCAGGGATGCCGGTAAGACATCCCTTGAGATGCGCGCCGCCTTTCGGCGGTGGGGCGTTACTATCACGCCCCTCTCCATATTGTGCTGGCCCGGTGACCAAAACCTTGGGCCTAATCACTGGCATCAGGCTAGTACTCAGTCATTCTGGAATTGATGGGTAAAGGCGGGCCAAACGAACGCGCGCATCTTCTGAAGTGAACTGCCAGTCAACGGTTGAATGTGCCCGGTTACGCGAGTCTTCAATGGCCTTTGCCCTTCGCTTGAGGGTCTGTTCGTCGGGAACGCGCGCGCCGAGTTGGCGCAGGATGACACTGAACTCGATTTCGGCCATGTTGAGCCAACTCCCGTGCTTGGGCGTGTAGTGGAAGTTCAAACGCTTGAGAATACGATTGGCTTCGGCAGGCGGAAAGGCCTCGTAGAGAGAAGCAGGCTTATGAGTATTGAGGTTATCCAACACGACCTCCACACATTCAGCATCCGGGTAAGCGACATCTGCCAACCAGCGCATCTGGTGCGCGAAGTCCTGTTTGGTGCGCCGCTGGGTGACCTCAATGTGGCGTTGGCCGAGCAGTGGCTCGAAGAACAAGAACAGGTTGCGGGTGCCATTGCGTTTGTACTCGTAGTCATAGCGAGCCACCTGGCCCGGACGGGCTGGCACGGGCTGTCGGGTCTCTTCAATCAACTGCTTGTTGGTCTCGTCAAAACATACCTTCGGATGCAGCGGGTCATACGGTTGCTCGTACAGATCGAGGATGTGTTCCATCGCAGCCACGAATTCAGCGCTGGCCGTCGGGACACACCACATCTCTTGCTGCCAGGGCTTCAGGACGTTTTTTTAAGATACCGGCGGACTGCTTCATGTGAGATGGACTCGACCCTGCCCAACTCTACCAGACGGTCGGCCAGTAAGCGCAGCGTCCAGTGGTCATGGTCGTCGGGTGCTGGACTGCAAGACAGGGCGATCAGGTACGCTTCGCCTCGCAGGTCAAGCTTGCGTTTCGCACCCGGACGCGGATCATCGTTCAGCCCCCTTTTCAGACCGCCCTCAACGAACCGCTTTCGAATGCGCTCAACCGTCGCCACGCTGGTATCCAGCGCCGTGACGATATCTTCGTCTTTCCACCGTTCGTCCGCCTTGAGCAAGATTCTGGCTCGCGTTACCTTTCTGACTGATAGCTTGCCCTTGCTGATCAGATCCCGTAACTCCTGGCGTTCTTCGTCTGTGAGTTCGACGATGTATTTCTTACCGGGCATCTCGGTTCCTCCTGCTCTGTCAAGATGGCAAGCAGTTTACCCGATTTGCCCCTCGTATTCACGATGACTGAGTACTAGGCTCCTTGCGTTCCGTCCCGGTAAGACCCGGCATTGCGTGCTACAATGGTGGTCAGAATAAGCTGGGTTAGTGGAATTGACGAGGAACACATGGCTACCATCCACTCCATTGAGACAATCATCTCTGAAGCTGACGTGCACGGCGGACAACCCATCATCGCCGGGACACGGGTACGGGTCACAGACGTCGTGGCCAGCCATCTCTATCGTGGTCATAACCCCGATGAATTGGCGGTAAACTTCAACCTCGACCTCGGGCAGGTCTACGCTGTGCTGGCCTACTACTACCAGCACAAAGCCGAAGTCGATGCTCTGATGCAAGCTGAAGATGACAGAGCTGAGACCTAC
>JAAEPA010000475.1 GCA_024222475.1 Gammaproteobacteria bacterium
AGCGGCGTATCCACGATTACGGCCGACTGAGCAACAATCTTGTGGAAACAAGGATCAAGCGAGGGCGTGCGCAATTTGTGAAATATCCGGGCTAAAGTGAATGGCATTACTCTCTATTTTACGAAATCCCTGATAGGATCCAAAAAGCTGGAGCTTTATTGATGTCAGAGTGGATCGACGTAGTTAAAGAAGAAGCATTCATGCCGGGGACCTGGGAGACGGTCGATGTGGATGACATTCTAATCGCCGTGTTTAACCTGAACGGTGAATTCTACGCCATAGAGGATATCTGTACCCACGATGGAGGCACCCTCACGGGTGGCGGCATCGAGGGTAAAGAGATCATCTGTCCCAGACACGGTGCCCGTTTCGATATTACTACTGGCGAGGTTCTGGCCGACCCCGCTTACGAGGATCTTCCTACCTTCTCCGTACGCGTCAAGGATGGCATGGTACAAGTCGAACTATGCTATTGAATATCGGTATCTAGATCTTGCAGGCAATCGCACTAATGGGGTCCGATCAAGTTGAAAAATTCCTGCTTAGTGGATAAAACTTGACCACTGCGATGTTTTAACCGCCAATACCTTTGATTGGTATATACGCTACTTTCGCTTTGCGATCATTTGCACCGGAGCGATACAGCCGTTCTCAATATTATTCATTGTGTTTTTGAACTTTATGGGCGCACTTTCTCCCATTACCAGATGAATGCCCAGCGGTTGCGGCCCTTTTGCTGCGGCAGCTAGACTTTCTCTGAAAAAATCGAGCGCAAAATCCGTGCGGTCAGTGATTTCCCGGACATCAAAGCCCGTATTTTCAAGCAGTGCACACATCTCCTCGGGTGTTGTCAAAAAGCTGGTATCGTCTGATGTTGCCCACGGCACGGGGTAGGCGAGTTTTTGGTTGCTTTTCTTCATGACGTCAAAGATGCAAAATGATGCACCGGGCCTCAGCAACCGCGCGATTTCGTGATAGAGAACATCTCGTTCTCTGATGTTCATAGCGGCGTGTAGGGTGATCGCCGCATCGAAGCTCGCATTTTCAAAGGGCATGGCGAGGGCGCTGGAGGTTTCAAAATTCACCCTATCCTCCAGTCCTGTCATCTCGGTTAGTGCCTTGGCGATCGAAACATATTCGGGTGTCAAGTCAACTCCGGTGACAGTGCACCCGCTTTGAGCAGCGATGAACCGTGCTGCACCTCCTATCCCACAGCCGATATCGAGCACATGCTGATCCTCGCTCAAGGACATCTTTTCCACGGCATGAGCCGTTGCCTTGCGTCCGCCGATATGAAATTCTTCTACAGCTGTTAAATCGTTCGGTTGCAAGCGGTCTAAGTCGGCGCCGGCAGATTTGAGCCCAGCGAGGATTCGTGCCAGTAAATCCTCGTCACCATAATGCTGAACAACAGTACCTTCGATATTATTCATGCTACGTCTCCTCTAGAATGAAAATGAATCTTGCACGAACGTCTTTGTCCTCAGTGGTTTCAGGAATTATCTTGGTAATGGCTTCAGCCGGTGCAGCTACGGTGTATGCAAATGCCTACGATATCGCGATTCAGAAGGGTCCTCTGACTGAGCCGGCTAGAGCGTATCATAGCGGCTATATCACCAGAATCATCCTCGACGAGGATTATCACGGCTGGCAAGACAGTGCCATCGTTTATGGTGAGCAAGGCAACGAGTTTGAGGAAGCCGAGTTCTCTGCATTCGAGAAAAGCCATGACCTGCCTTGGGAGATCAGTGTCGTAGATTGATTCGAGCTTAGTCGAATTAACATTTATAAGGCCGGTGGATAACCGGCCTTTTTATTGTGTTATCTACCCGTCATCTGCAGCTTGTTCCGGTATAATCCCGACATCTTTTATATTCAGGCGATTACATTCTGCATGAAATGCATCGAAACCCGGGGCAATGACGGTCAACGTCCGGCATTTGTCAGCTTTTCCGAGGCCATACTCAGTCCCATGTGTTCTTATGGCGGCATCTACGTGCCTGAATCCTTGCCCGAGCTGGGCATGGCCTTTCTCGAAGCGCATATTGATGCCGGTTACAAGGCCCTTGCCCGCGATGTTCTCGCGGCCTTTGAGTTGGATATCGATCCCGCCGCCATCGATGAAGCCCTGAATTTATATGATGGATTCGATGATCCGGCCCAACCCGTGCCCGTGGTCAAGGTTAGAGAGAATGTCTATGTCAGTGAGCTGTATCATGGCCCCACCCGCGCCTTTAAAGACATGGCCTTGCAACCCTTTGGGGTGCTGTTGTCCGATCTGGCGCGAAAACGCGGTGAACATTATCTGATACTGGTAGCAACCTCGGGGGATACCGGGCCGGCCACCCTGGAGACCTTTAAAAATCGCGCTAATATCAAGGTGGCCTGTCTTTATCCCGATGGCGGCACTTCGGATGTACAGCGTTTGCAGATGGTCACTGAAGATGCCGCCAATCTAAAGGTCATCGGCATTCATGGCAATTTCGATGATGCCCAGTCTGCCCTTAAGACCTTGCTGACCTCCACCGATTTCAAGACCAAGCTGGAAGAGAAACGGACCTTTCTCTCGGCGGCCAATTCGGTGAATTTCGGTCGCATCATCTTCCAGCAGATATATCACTTTCACAGCTACTTGGAGCTGGTGCGTCAAGGGGCTATCGAGATGGCTGAAATGGTATACCTCAATGTCCCCAGTGGGAATTTCGGCAATGCCTTGAGTGCTTATTACACCATGAGGATGGGCCTGCCGGTGGAGAAGATCCTGATTTCCTCCAACCGCAACAATGTGCTTACCGAGCTGATCAATACGGGGTGTTACGATTTGCGCGAACGAGCCGTCATCGGCACGACCTCGCCGGCCATGGATATTCTCAAGTCCTCCAACATCGAGCGCATCTTGTATGCCTTGTATGGTCAGCAGCGAACTAAGACCCTGATGCAACAGCTGGATGCTGATAACTATTATGAATTGAGTGGCGATGAGCTTACCCGCCTCCGGGCTGTATTTTCCGCCGATTACTGTGACGATGAACAGGGCAAGACCTATATCAAAGAGGCCTTCAAAAACGGCTATCTCATGGACCCGCATACGGGCACTTGCTTCAAGACCCTCGACACGCAGCTCGACAAACCGCTTAAGACCATCGTCTACTCCACCGCTGAATGGACCAAGTTCTCCCCGACCATCGCCAATGCCCTGACCGGCGAAACCGATACCCAAGATATCGATGCATTGAATTCCATCGCCCGGGTGGCCAATATTCCGATTCCAGAACGCATCAGCGCCTTATTCGACAAACCGGTGACGCAGGATACGGTCATCGATAAGGTTAATATCGAGCGAGAAGTCCTGGCCTTTTTATAAAAACAATCCCAGCAATCAATGGCCTCAGAGCATCCCCGTATTCAGCGGGAAAAAAAGACCATCAACGCCATGATGCGTATTTATTGCCGCGACCATCACGGCAGTAATAAGGCATTGTGCGAAGAGTGTACAACGCTGCTGGGTTATGCCCACCGTCGCCTGGATAGCTGTCCCTTCCACGAGAGAAAGCCGGCTTGTAAATACTGTACCGAGCATTGCTATAGTCGAGGGATGCGCGAATGCGTCAAGACCGTGATGCGCTATTCCGGACCCCGCATGTTGCTGCGTCATCCCCTGCTCAGCCTGGGACACGTATTGGATAAACTACGCAAGGTCCCCGAATTGCCCAAGCGGCGCCGTTCCTGATAGACGGGATTAGAGGCCGAGACCGCGGCAAACCAAGCAGTAGGGTTTTCACTGTGCTCCGGGTAGTAGGGAGATACAGAAAGTTACTCCGGGAGGTAGGTAATTCAATAATACAATCGGTACTCGTTGTTTGCGTTACCGCAATTGGGTGATCTTCCCGCAATCCACAGATCCAAGTCGATGCGGAAATGTCTTCACTAGCCGGCGTTAACCCGTTAAGCGTGGATTGGTACGTGCGTTAAGAGTGCCCATGTTACATAAATCATGCTTTGTGCATCATAAATGGATGCACAAAGCATACTTCCCGACTCGCTAAGATAATATCCCTATGCTGGCGGTGCTTTCTGCTTAGTTTCCTCGGTCGATGGGTAATTTAAGATTGCTGAAAATGATTGCTAGTCAGTATCTTAAACGTTGCTTAATGTAAGGCAACACGTTCTGTTGGCAGTGAGCCGATAGGCCGAAGGTCTTTGATCGAGACGCTTCGTTCGATATAGTCATAGATACGATCCTTGGTGGTGCTCCATCGTTTGAGAACCAGGGTAACGCGCTTATTTTCTAGCTCAGCCGCTAGGAGGTGCTGGTACATCTCTTCGAGTCTGACTGCTTTCTTACTATTTAGGGAGACGAGGAAATCCCATTTTTTGATTTCCACGCTACTTCCGATAGAACCCTTGGCAACGTGATGGATCATGAGGGCGTGGTTGCCCATATTCAGTTCGCGATTATCCCGAAAGTGGGTGGGTCCTATTAACAGCCCCGACATGTAGATGCCGCGGCGTTCGGTGATCCTCGTTAACGGTTGCAGCTGGCCGGTTAATTTCATCCGGTGCTGGGTTCTAAGAATCTCCAATCCCACCTCAGCCAAGCGTCCGCGCAGGACGTGAATCAACTGCCCTTCATTATGAATTTCTTCAGCAGCATCCGACACTCCAAGAATGATATCGCCGGGCTGTAATGCCATCGTGTCGGTGTTCAAATAGGTCTTGGCTACCGCGAGACGTTGGGAATCATTCAGTCCCGTAACGAATATGGTTGATAGGTCGGGAGGGGATGGATCCTGACCCTTTTGCAGAAGGGAGAGAATCTGGCAGGTATGCTTCATCGGAACAGCGAAATTTGTATTTTGATCGCTTTTATCGCTAATTCTAGCGGTATTGATGCCAACGATTTTGCCATTTTTTAGGCTGATAAGCGGGCCACCCGAATTCCCGCCGTTGATAGCTGCATCGGTTTGCAGCATTTGTGCACCGAATTTTGATGTCACACCAGACACGATACCGCGAGTTCCCGTATATGACAGACCCCAGGGGTGGCCAAACGCACCTACTGCAAGTCCAACAGGAGGGATCTCGCCGCATTCGAGCTGGGCATTTTCCAGATTGGATGAATCCAGTTCTGGAACTTTGATGATTGCGACGTCCAAATAGGGATCAACATACAGTTTAGTGGCTTCACGGAAAGGGTGGCCATCCACGGCTACCATCACTTGCGATGGCGACCGAGCAACAACATGGGCATTGGTCAATATCCATCCACGTTTCACGTCGACCATGAAACCGGCCCCAAGGCTAGACGCCTTTTTGTCGCCAATAAATGGGGTATCTACTGCGGTGCGGATTTGTACCGTATAGTCACGAGCGGTTTCAAAGATGGACTCCGTCGTTTGTGCGAAACTGCAGTCGATGAAAAACAGATAGATAAATAGAATGCTCAGGGTTTGTGCAAAAAACCTAAGCCGTACTGTGAATTTGATCTTAATCACAAAGATATGCACCCTGGTTGGTGTGCGGGCAGGTACTGATCGATAGTGGTTCTAGGAAAAGGGTCTCCGCTGCAGTGGTCGGATGAATGTTATCAGGCCAAAATTAAATCCTTGCTGAAATTGCAACGGACGTTTGATGGACGTGAAGGTATTCTGGATTAAGTGTTGCTGGGGTGAGGGGTGAAAAGAATTTGTGAGGTGGGGCGGGCAGACATTAAGCGAGGGTCAACCCGTTTTTTGGAGTGCTTGGAGGTTAGAGCAGGTAGCTCCAACCTCCTTATTTGGGTTTGGTTTTCCTTATTCGCCCTTCATCATTGATTTTGCTTTATCCATCGTGTCTTCGGATTGCTCGACGGCGGCTTCGCTGGTGGATTTCGCGGTGTCGGCAGCCGATCCAGCGGCCTCAGCGGCAGTGTCTTGCGTTTCAGAAGCTGCATCTTTTGCCTCATCGACAGCGGTCTTTTCATCGCCCATTCCCACCATTCCCTTCATCTTGTCTGTCGCGGCAGCTGGACTGCCACTGTCTTCCGCTAATGCATTACCGACTTGGAAACCGGCCATTGCGGCAATTAAGATGCTCAACACGCTAAGTCGAATAGTTCTTCTACTCATGACACACTTCTCCTGGGTATTGAATAAAGTGAATTTTAGGTATAAGTGAGATAAAATTTCTCGGATGTAGATGATAGGGCGAGTCTTATAGCTTAGACCCCTACCCCCCATAATACTGAAACACAGTACACATGCTCCCGAGTCTATCGAGTAAGATCTTCAATCGCTACTTTTCTTTTGTAACTTTTTGTTTCAGGTGTCGTAGTGTAGAGAATCGGCAAGTGAAAATCGGTGGGTTGTCGTGGAAATAGCTTTCCATTGGTTTGTTTTATGCGAGACATGTATCATGTGGATATGAGGCCTGTTTATAGCGGTCAGACCACAAAATGAGACTTAGTATCATCGTTATTACATGGAATGAGCTTGCAAAGGCAAGAAGGTGCCTGACTTCGCTCGTGAACCGGATTGACCAGCAAAGAGATGAGGTCATTCTAGTGGATAATGGATCGGTCGATGGTACCCGAGAAATGGTAGGTGCCGAGTTTCCCGATGTTAAATACCTCGGATTGAATAAAAATATCGGTGTCGGACCGGCACGAAATAGGGGGATCGGTATTGCAAGCGGTGAATATCTAATGACCTTGGATAATGATACTTTGCTTCATACTAATGATCCCGGTGACCTTATACAGAGCATTTTTCAGGTTCACCCTGAAGTGGGATTGATAGGTTTCAGACTGATCAGCCCGAATGGCATACGCCAAGCAAGCGCCAGGCGCTTCCCAAAGATCTACCAGCCAGTGGCCGCGAGGTTGCAGTGGGTGAGGCGAATCAGGCCCTTTCGAGAGGAAATGGCCTCTCACCTGATGGAGGACACCGATTTTGACAATATGCTCCCCTCAGAACTCATCGATGTTGATTATGTCCTCGGTGCCAACCAAGTCTTTACTAAGGCGTTGGCCGTGACGATGGGGGGCTATGATGAAAAGATATTCTTCGGTCCCGAGGATGCGGAATTTTGTCTACGGATAAAGAAATTGGGAAAAAAGGTGGCTTATTCCAATGAGATGGTCATCACTCACGAGTATCAGCGTAGGACGAGAAAACTAGGCCGGCTCGCCTTCAAGCATCTGCAAGGTTTTTTTTATACCTTTGTGAAGCATCGCTGTTTTTATCAGCTGGTACCATAGTCTTCTGCTACAAACGCGGTCTATATGTTGATAGACCACTCGGAGCCTGTCCGAGAATAGAGAGCCTACTGCGAAAAATCAATTTTGACCAGATTTCCCGATTAAATTTGTTAAATATTCTCAATTCAAGACCTTTTCGCTTCGACCACCTATTAGCCAGATGGCTTTTAAGTCTAGCTCCATACCCTGAACGACATTTTCTACGCGCTTGCGAGTCAATAAACAAATCTTAGCCTGGGCCTTTTATGACTGGGCCAACTCCGCCTATGCTACGGTGATCATGGCGGGTTTTTTTCCCATCTTTTTTCGTGATTATTGGGGAGTAGGGCGAGAGAGTGCCACCATCACTTTAGCTCTTGGTGTAGCGAATTCGGTGGCCAGTATACTCATTGTATTGACCGCCCCATTGTTGGGGGCGATGGCCGATCACCGTGGTGCGTATAAGCGGTTTTTGCTGGTTTTCGCAATACTCGGACAGGGAATGACTGCTGGGCTGTTCCTGATCCACCAAGGCGGTTGGTATCTGGCCGCCATAATCTATGTGCTGGCGAGTCTGGGTTTCATGGCTGCGAATATCTTCTATGACGCGCTGATCGTATGGGTTGCCCCTAGAGAACGTTTTGATGCCGTCTCGGCGCTGGGGTTTGCCTTGGGCTATCTTGGGGGAGGGATATTGTTCGCCCTATGTGTGTTGATGAGTCTGTTTCCGTCCAGCTTTGGTTTGGCCGATGCGACCATGGCGGTGCGGACCTCTTTTCTGCTGGTTGCATTGTGGTGGCTGGTGTTTTCACTGCCGTTGTTGCTCAAGGTGCAGGGACCTACCGGCAAGCGAGCGATGCCGATCATCGACTCAATCTCACTGGGATTTCGCCAAGTGAAGGAGACCTTGCTGCAGATCAGACGATTGCGCATGGTGGCACTATTTCTGTTGGCCTATTGGTTATATATCGACGGTGTGGATACCATCGTGCGCATGGCAGTGGACTATGGGCGGGCACTGGGCTTTAATCGCAACGATCTTATCATCGCCTTGCTGATCACCCAGTTTATCGGTTTCCCAGCGGCCTTGTTCTTTGGTCATCTAGGGCAATGGCTAGGCACCAAGCCGGCGATCTATATAGCCATTGGGATCTATATCTTGATCACCCTGTGGGGATCCAGGATGACCCAGACCTGGGAGTTTTACGGGCTTGCGGTGGCCATCGGACTGGTGCAAGGGGGTATACAGTCCTTAAGCCGAGCCTTCTATGCGAGATTGGTCCCGGTCGATAAGGTCGCTGAATTCTTCGGGTTTTATAATATGTTGGGTAAGTTTGCCGCCGTGATCGGTCCCGTATTAGTTGGTGGGGTAGGGGTGTTGAGCGGCAGCCCGCGGGTGGGCATGTTGTCTATCGTAATTTTATTTGTCGCCGGTGGGTTCATCCTGCTATTCGTCGATACTTCCAGTTCAGCGGATCAAGGCATGAAATAAACGGCAAGGATTTTCATGACAGAACAATCGAAACGAAAAAATATTGGAATCTTAAACGTGTTTAAAAGTGTTCTCTCCAGTTTTTTTGGGGTGCAGAGCACCAAAAACCGGGAGCGGGACTTCGCGCACGGAAAACCGCATCAATACATCGTCGTGGGTCTCATCGTGACCGTGACATTCATCCTCACGCTCTGGGCAGTGGTGACCTTGGTGTTGCGTCTGGCAGGTGTGTAAAGAGCGTTACTGAAATAATCTACAAGGCCCGAATCTTGTCTGCCTGTTGTTGTAATTGTTCCATGGAGCTGCGCATCTTTGCCACTCGGGTGCGCTCCTTTTCGACCACCGGGGCAGGGGCGCGTTCAACAAAGTTGATATTCTGCAACTTGGCCTCGCTTTTTTGCAGATTGCCACGCAGTTTGTTCAGTTCTTTTTCCAGGCGGGCCAACTCTGCAGTCTTATCGATCAATCCTGCCAGCGGGATGAGAATCCTCATCTCGTCCACCAAGGCGGTTGCCGACTCTGGCGGTTGCGAATTATCCAACCATATCGGTTTTTCGAGTTTTGCCAATCTTGTTATAAAGGATGCGTTACGCGCATAGCGTTGTTGGTCTTCCTGATCCCAGTTTTGAATCAGTATAGGGAGAACCTTCCCAGGGGGGATATCCATTTCTGAACGAATACGCCGTGGGCCCATTATAAAGTCCTTGACCCATCCCATCTCACTGATTGCTGAGTGGTCTATGTTGGACTCATCGGCATGGGGATAAGGTTGTAATTGAATGGTTTCGCCCGACTTGCCTGCCAAGGGGGCGACCTGCTGCCATATCTCTTCGCTGATGAAAGGCATCAGGGGATGGATGATCCTCAACAGGGTCTCGAGCACGCCTACCAGGGTGCGACGCGTTCCTCTCAACGCCTCGGCGTTGGAGTCCTTGGCGAGCAATATGGGCTTACTGAACTCCAGATACCAGTCACAGTAATCGTGCCAAGTAAAGTTATAGATGGCACTAGACGCTAAGTCGAAACGATAGTTGTCGAGATGCCTCCTGACTTCCTCGATCAGTATTTGCAGTCGTGACAGGATCCAGCGGTCCGGCAGTGACAGGGCGACGGGGGTACTGTTTAGACCGGTGTCTTCGCCCTGGGTGTTCATCAGTACATAGCGTGCTGCATTCCATAATTTATTGCAGAAATTGCGGTAACCTTCGATGCGGTTCAGGTCAAATTTGATGTCACGCCCGGTAGAGGCTAGGGCGGCGAATGTGAAACGCAAGGCATCGGTGCCAAAGGCCGGAATACCATTGGGGTAATGCCGGCGAGTAGCCTGTTCGATCTTTTTAGCCATCTGCGGCTGCATCAATCCAGAGGTTCGTTTTTCCACCAGCGCTTGCAGTTCAATGCCATCGATCAGATCGATAGGATCCAGCACATTGCCCTTGGACTTGGCCATTTTCTGGCCGTCCGTGTCTCTTACCAGGCCATGGATGTAGACTTGGCGAAATGGCACATCCCCCATGAATTTCAGGCCCATCATAATCATGCGGGCAACCCAGAAAAAGATGATATCGAAACCGGTGACCAATACCGAGGTGGGATAAAAGGTCTTCAATGCCTCGGCCTCATATGGCCAGTCCAGGGTTGAGAACGGCCATAGGGCTGAAGAGAACCAGGTATCGAGTACATCTTCATCCTGGGTGAGCTGAATCTGAGCATCCAGCCCATATTTGCTGCGTGCTTGCTCTTCGGAGTGAGCGACATAGATATTGCCTTGAGCATCGTACCAGGCCGGAATGCGGTGGCCCCACCATAATTGGCGGCTGATGCACCAGTCTTCTATGTTACGCATCCATTCGAAGTAGGTCTTACTCCAATTGGCCGGGATGAACTCGATGCGCCCATCATCGACGGCCTGGATCGCCGGTTCGGCCAGGGGGGCGATCTTCACATACCACTGATCGGTCAGATAGGGTTCGATGACGGCGTGGCTGCGGTCCCCGCGGGGCACCATGAGTTGGTGGTCTTCGATCTTTTCCATCAGGCCTTGCGCCTTGAGGTCCTCGACGATGTGTTCTCGGGCCTGATAACGGTCCATACCACGGTAAACCGCGGGGGCGTTGTCATTGAGCCGTGCATCGATAGTGAAGAGATTGATCATGGGCAGCGCGTGACGCTCGCCGATGGCATAGTCGTTGAAATCGTGTGCCGGGGTGATCTTGACACAGCCAGAACCAAACTCGGGATCGACGTATTCATCGGCGATCACCGGGATGGTGCGTTCAGTCAAGGGCAAGACGACTTGTTTTCCGATCAGCTTGCGGTAACGCGTATCGTCCGGATGGACGGCCACGGCCGTGTCACCCAACATGGTTTCGGGGCGGGTAGTGGCCACGATCAAATGACCGGAACCATCGGACAGTGGATAGCGCATATGCCACATATGGCCCTGTTCTTCTCCAGAGATGACCTCCAGGTCAGACAGGGCCGTATGCAGCACGGGATCCCAGTTGACCAGCCGTTTTCCGCGGTAGATCAGCCCCTCATCATAGAGTTGCACGAACACCTCTTGCACGGCCCTTGACAGCCCCTCATCCATAGTAAACCGTTCCCGGCTCCAGTCGACCGAGGTCCCCATGCGGCGCAGCTGCCGGGTGATGGTATTGCCGGAATGTTGTTTCCAGTCCCACACTCGTTGCACAAACTGCTCTCTCCCCAGATCGTGTCGTGACTTTCCCTCGGCATTGAGCTGTCTTTCTACCACCATCTGGGTTGCGATCCCCGCATGGTCCGTGCCGGGCTGCCACAGAGTATTGTCGCCTTGCATGCGGTGGTAACGGGTGAGGGCATCCATCAGGGTATCCTGAAAGGCATGGCCCATGTGCAGGGTGCCCGTGACATTGGGGGGCGGGATCATGATGCAATAGGGCTCGCCCTTGCCGGTAGGGGCGAAATGGCCCTGCTCCTCCCAGGTTTGATACCAATGCTGTTCTATGCTGTGGGGGTTATAGGTCTTATCCATGATTAACGGTGCTGTGCTCTAGAAAGGCCGCAATTATAACCTCCTGTGGATTAATTTTCCGGGCGCTCAGGATTTAAATTCGTGAGGGGATGTTTGGCGTCGTAGTTGAGATAGGTGCGGACGTCGGTGATGACCTTACGGAGGCTTGACCTTTATACCGTTTGTTTTACTCTATTGAGATCGATGGCAAAAAGGTAAAAAATCATGGTGCTGGCAAAACTATCCAGTAAATTTCAGCTCTCGATTCCCAAGGCGATTCGGGAAAATCTCCAGCTTCAGGAGGGACAACAGTTTGTCCTGGTAGAACGCGGCCATATCATTGAGTTGATTCCTGTTCAAAGCCTTCAGACCGCGCGTGGCTTTCTTTCCGACATCAATGAAAGCGCCGTCATGGACTATCGCGACCGCAGTGAGAGGAAGCCTGTTTGAACCTGATTGATACCTGCGGAGGGATTGAGTGGCTGACTAATGGCGTGCTCAGCGATGACTATGCGCCGTATTTTGATGCGGTTGACAGCATGATAACGCCAACTTCGGTACAGTTTGAACTCTACAAATGGGTGAGCAGAAACAGCAGTACGGAAGCGGCATTAAAAACGGTAGCCCTGACCGAGCAGTCGAGGGTCATCCCGTTGACCACCTCTATCGCCCTGCTTGCTGCTGATCTGTCAATGGAGCACCAACTTTCGTTCGCCGATGCCATCATCTACGCAAGCGCGCGCTTTCATCAAGCCACACTCATCACATCCGACAACCACTTTCAGGGTTTGTCAGATGTCGTCTATTTCAAGAAAGGCTGAGCCATGCTTAGCTATTTATCAGAGCAGTGCCGGAATGCTGGTGTATCTTTGGGATTATAGTGACACTCGCCGACTGGCGCTGGTCGAGCACCCGAGCGCACTTGTCCGGCCGTGGCGATGAACTCATGAAAATCAAACCATTACTCGACCGTATCGACAATGTTTCGCAGTTCTGCGGAAAGCGGTGTTGACTTCGTAATTTACCGCACGCTCAGGATTTAAATTCGTGAGGGGGATGAGTTACATCGTGGCCGAGATAGGTGCGAATATCGGTAATGACTCTGTGAATGAGTTCTTTGCGCATCTGTTCCATGTGCGTGTTGAGGATCTGTGCCACCAGGGTTTCGATGTTCGCCTCGATGAGTGATCGAGGAGGGGACGGGCGGTATAGGGCTTGGCGAGGTTGATTAGGGGGTGGGGAGGGTGTGGCCGGTGGCGTTTTTTTTCCGAAGGAGCCGGTATTTGTTTCGCCTGGGATGATGACATCGATCAGTGTGGGTACGATTTTCTCATCAGATTCCTTGGCCATACTAATTTATCCTATGGTTGAAGTTCGTGGTGGGTGAGTGCACAGCCGTGATTTCGGTAATGGCGGTAATGTGTTCTGCCTCTTTCGCGTCGGTGTTCATCTTGGTCTATGACTTCGGCAACGCGCTTGAAGCGGGAAAAAAACTCAGGGATCTCAGCGGCCAGGTTGATGAGTACATCACATTGCTCCGGTACCCATCCATGACCTATGGTCACCGGGTTTTGCGCTTGGTTTTGCGGCTCGATTTCATGAGGAATAAAGCTGCGGTCGTGGAAGCTCCATAATAAATCGTCCAGCTGACTGGCGGTGTGAGCGGAATCGGTATGGATATGTACCCGGTGGCCCAGTGTATAGGCCTTGTCTACCAGCCGGCAGGCGAAGCGATATCGCCTCGGAGTGTCTTTTCCCTGAACGAGATAGAAATCAACCTTGGTCACATGTTCCATATGGTTTGTTCTCAGCTTCTCGGCGCTTGGTCCATTAGATACTGAATCAGCAGCGGCACGGGACGGCCTGTTGCGCCTTTTTGTTTGCCGCTGTGCCAGGCCGTGCCGGCAATGTCCAAATGGGCCCAGTCATATTTTTTGGTGAATCGAGATAGAAAGCAGCCCGCCGTGATCGTGCCGGCGGAACGTCCGCCGATATTGGCCATGTCAGCGAAATTGCTGTCGAGTTGATTCTGGTATTCGTCCCATAGGGGTAATTGCCAGGCTTGGTCGCCGCTGTTTTTCCCGGCCGTCAGTAAGGTCTTGCTCAGTGTTTCGTCGTTGCTTAATAGACCGCTCGGATGGTGGCCCAGGGCGATGATGCAGGCGCCGGTCAAGGTGGCAATATCGATCACTGCCGAGGGCTTGAATCGTTCGACATAGGTCAGGGCATCACACAGCACCAGACGTCCTTCGGCATCGGTATTTAAAATCTCTACGGTTTTCCCTGACATGGTGGTGACGATGTCACCGGGCTTGGTAGCACGGCTGCCGGGCATGTTCTCCGCGCTGGCGATGATACCCACCAGATGGATGGGCAGTTTCATGCGCGCGCAGGCCAATACGGTTCCCAGTACGCTGGCGGCCCCGCACATATCGAATTTCATCTCGTCCATGGCCGGGGCGGGTTTCATGGATATTCCTCCGGTGTCGAAGGTAATCCCTTTGCCGACCAAGACAATTGGTTTAGCGGTCTTGGGTGCGCCTTTGTACTCAAGGGTAATCAATTTGGCGGGTTGGGCGCTGCCCCGGGATACCGAGAGCAGGGCGCCCATCCCGAGTTTTTGCATCTCGTCCTCGTCCATAACGCTAACCCGGAGCTTGTGGTGTTTCTTCGCCAATGCCCCGGCCTGTTCCGCGAGATAGCCGGGGGTGCATAGGTTTCCCGGCAAATTCCCAAGGTCCTTGGCCAGTGATTGGCCGGCGGCGATCGCCACGCCCTCGTTTACGGCCTGTTTCCCCGGGGCGCTGTCCTGCTTGCGTGCTACCATCAGGACCAGCTGCTCCAGGGACTTGCGCGGTGATTTCTTTTTGCTCTTGGTCTGCTCGAATGTGTAAAGTGCATCTACCGTACTGATGACGGCCTGACGAAGCTTCCAGGCGATATCGCGATCTTTCAATGGGAGTTCCGGCAGATAGGAAACGGCCTCCTTTATTCCCAGTTTTCGCAGCTGTTTCGCTGAATTACCGATAATTTTACGGTAAGTGAGATCGGTGAATTTACGCTGAGAACCGCAACCGACCAGGATTATGCGTTGGCAGGGGATATTCGGTGGCTTATAAAGCGTCAGAATATCGCCTGTTTCACCTCCCATGTCGCCACCACTTAGAATATCAGAGATAATACCGCCGCATGCCTGATCCAATCGTTTGGCTGCAGCGGATAAACGATTGGATAGAAAAATGCCGACAATGACACAGGCCGTGTCTTGGGTCTCTGGGGCCGCTGTTTTTACTTTAAATTTCATTAGAAATTCCCTGGGTAGGCGTACCGCCGTTTTATGATATATCTGTATCAGTTTACACCAAGCTATCGAGAAGATACTGTGCTATCCATTCTAGACCGTGCCCTGATCAAGGAAATCCTACTGTCATTTGCCGGTATTCTGTCCATTCTGCTGTTGATTATCGTCGGGCAGTTATTCGTCAAATTACTAGATAAGACGGTAGAGGGTAATCTACCGCTTGACGCTCTACTGCCATTGCTTGCCTTGGTAGTGATCAAGGCTCTCATACAGTTGCTGCCCGTCGCGCTGATGCTGGGGGTGATGCTTGCCCTTGGACGCCTGTATCGCGATAGTGAAATCGTGGCTATGCGTGCCTGCGGGGTGGGTCTTACCCAGCTGTATCGACCATTGATTGTTTTGGCCTTGCCATTATCAATTTTGCTGGCGGGATTG
>JAAEPA010000476.1 GCA_024222475.1 Gammaproteobacteria bacterium
AGGTGGGGGTGGTGTCGGTGATGGTGCCGCTGGGCGAGACCAGGGTCCCCTTGCCGGGGTGGGTGCCCACAGTGAAGGACATGCCACTGCTCCAGGGGCCGTCGCCAGAGGCATTCCAGGTCTTTATCCACCATCTGCTCGCGCCGTTGACCGCGGTCGCGGGCGTCACGGAGCAGGTCCCTGTTCCACCGGAGCAGCCGGCCGTTGCAGCGGTGTACCATGTCGAGATGCTGAATCCGCTAGCGTCTTTCACAACCAGCTTATATGAGGTTGCGCCCGATACGGCGCTCCAGGTGTAGGTGGGGGTGGTGTCGGTAATTGTTCCGTGCGGGGAGACCAGGGTAGCGGCTGGAGGTAACGAGCTGGCATCGTTGTCCAGTGTATCGCTGAATACGTAATATTTGGTGCCGCTCCGCTCTACCCACATGTACGCTGGGTCATTGTCGTAGGACCAGCGTCCGGGATGAACCACATAACCACTCAGATCGACCCCTGAAAGCGATGAATAGACTCCGTTTTCCAAAAGGGAAAAGTGCACGTGCGGACCTGTCGAACCCCCACCGTCGCACAGCGCTTGGCTTAGGGTATTGGCATAAACGCCTATGATCTGATTTGGAGCTAACGCATCGCCCGATGATACCGTCAGGTTGTCGAGATGATAATAATTGGTCGACCACCCGTTTGATGCAGTGATCCGCACGAAACAACTGGAATAGACCGTGGCCGTTCCCCCATGGGCAGCCACCACAAAATCGGTGCTGGTGTCGTCTCCCCAGCTCTTCCAATTTTCGGCGAAGTCGATCGATGACATGATGCCGGTGGTGCTGCCGGTCGCGGTGTGAACCCCGTTGAAATGCCATGATAGCCCTATCATCCAGGGCAGTTGAAGAAAGTCTATGGGCGGTATCGCATCGGTACCGACATTCCCGGTGCCAGTTTCCCCGATTTCCGAATCTCTTGGAAATAATTGTTCGTAAGTGTCAATAAAGTCGCCCCGCGTCGAGTCGACTGTGAAGGAATAATCCTCTTGGCGCATATCTCCCCTGAACAGATTCATCAACGCATATGTAGCCGCATTGACCGTATCCTCGAACTGCGTTTCTCCCTGCCTGTCCTTCTTATGCAAATAGGCGTAGAAATCCGAATACAGTGCGGCCAATGCCTCTTTGATCTGTGCCGCGAATTCAGCACTCTCGACTAGCCCACCAAGCGGTCGATCCAGCGATTCCAGCGTATTGCCCCACGAAACCAATCCGCTCTGTATATCGATCAGCGTCAGCAGCACCTTTGGGCTCACGCTGTAGTAGCCACACCAATGTGAAATAACCTCTGCGTATGCCGACAAATGAGGAGCATGGTCCGCAAGAAACTCCTGTATATCGAAGTCCAAAAGCTCACTCCCGTACACGAAGTGCCGATTACTGAGCCACTGGTCGGAATAATTGGGAGGGTATACGGAAAGGGAATCCCCGCCGGCCGTTGCATCTTCCTGAGCAAACGCAGGAAGGTAGAAGATGCAAAGAAGGATAAGGAAGTGTAATCGGGTAAGCCTTGCTATCCTAATCATCCATGTAGTTCTCCGTTTGTCACATTACCCTAGAATCCTCAGTTGAATACCGAGAAGGGTGCATTTGTGGTGGTGCAGGGCAAGGCATAACGACGCGGAATAGTTATTCTATTCCAAGAAGTTATCCCCGTTGCAAATGAGTTTTCGGTTTAGCGCAGTGCGTTATTCGCGCCCCAGGGCAAGGCATCGCGGCGAGTCATGGTAAGTCCTATGGCGAGCAGCGATAACGCGGCCATGGGGTGCGAAGGGCGCGCTCCGCGACCGAAAACCCATGTGTGGCGGGTATATAACGCAGGCCTGCGCCGCCACAAAGGTGCTATTCACAGTGTAACGCGGTTCACGCAAGTGGAAGTGTAACGCGGTTCACACAAAGGTGAATGTCCTGCCATATCCTGTCCACCTATACATATCATAATCTCAAATGTTTAAGTATTACTGATAGTGTTTAACTGAGGATTCTCGGTTGAAACTCTCCAGCGCCACATACCATCGCCGTCGTTGCTCATCCAAATCGACGCATCAGTAAATTGATCAACTGATGGTGCAATTGATCTGGGTGCCAATACGCTTGTTGGCACTGCGGACATTGGTTGAATTGGCGTCTATTGATCATGGCAAACTCATCTCCCCAGTTGAACAGACCCACAACATGGAATCGTCTGCGCGAAGACACAGGAGCCTGGTTCGGTGTGGGTACAGCACAGCCCCTGAGGCGTGTTTACCACCCTCACCGATCAGGATAAAGCCCATAGACTTGAGCTTCTTGGCTACAGCCTTGGCATTCAGATATGGGTAATTGAGGGTACTCAGATGCTGATAATCGCTGTTGCGTATGCGATATACATGAATTGCTTGTGATGCGCAGGCCTACATCCCCTGGATTGCGAGACCTCAGTCACATTAGGAGGCAGGCCGTGAAGACAGCAACAAATAGTGTGAGCCTCACCCCATAGCGACGTTCAAGTATCCCCCA
>JAAEPA010000477.1 GCA_024222475.1 Gammaproteobacteria bacterium
CAGTTGAATATCTGGTTGGCGTTCATCGCATAACGGCGCGCCACCTGGGCAACCGATACACCCGGAGCCAGGGTCTGCAAACAGATCGAACGCTTCTCTTCCTTGCTCCATGACCGTCGCTTTCGACGTGCCATCGCAAAACCCCCTAATGTCCACTATCGTTGGTGGACACTAACGCGGGAAAAACGACCACGTTAGGTGGGGTTCGCCGGACGCACACCCTCGAAGTACCGATTGGGCAAGTTGTGTGAATGTCCCTAAAGCCTGCACAGCCGTCAGATAGCACGGGCCAATCGAATGCCCGGTGTGGATGGTAATGGCCAGTCTCAATACCCAAGTTGGCTCTGTAGATTTGAATATTTATCAGTTGTGGCTCACCAAAAAGCAGGCGTGGGATGTTTGTTGTTCTGAACCGCATGAAACCGGAATGATTAGCGTTCCAGTCGCCTGATGCAACGGCTTTGCCGTCCTTCACTTCGTTGCGGCCCTTCGGGTGCATCAGTAGCCTGTACCGCTAAGCAACCGGATTTATGGCGGCTCCGAAAAGCAGATATCCCATCGTTCTGCTGATGAATGGAAACGCAGCACTCAGCGTCAATTAGGTTGGTCAATCACTTGCACCGCCAGACCCAGCGCTTCGAATACAGTAAGATACCGTGGTTCGGTTTCCCATAACCGGCGGGGACGCGGAACCCAGGTTCGAATTTCTGGAAACCGGTCAGCCAGCACTTGGGCTTCAGCTACCTTGTTTGTTTCAGCTTGTTTCCGAGGTAAGGAAACATCCAGCAGATAGTTGTGTTCACCGACATCGGCAATAGCCCGAATGTTTTGTTGGCTGGCAATGCTCTTGCGGCTGTTGGGATCAAGTTTCTCGGAAACCAGCACCGTCGGCTCCAGCTTATTGATAAGTTTCTGTGCATATTCGGCGGCGTGCACCGGTGACTTGCTGGATTTGCGGGACAGTCCCCAATCGCGTAACCGTTTGTCGATAAGAAACACGTGGCCAATTTTGCCGGAGCGGACTGCGATAGCCAGCAGCTTAACCCGGTCCATGTTTATGTTGGTTATCGTCTGCTAATCGTACTGCCAAAGCATTGAGCGTTATTTGCCGGTTGAAGGTGTTTGCCGATTTGTCTTTGGGATGAGGCAGGGAAGCCAAGCGCTCCTGCAAAACCAAATAGGCATCTTTGAAAATCCCGCAAAAGAGGCTTTCAAAGCTTCTTCCATACACCAGGCACAAAGCGCAGAGTTCCGTCACAGTTGGCAACTTTTCTCCGCCTTCCAGGTGCGACACCTGGGTGGCTGGTACATCCAACAAATGGGCGCAGTCTCGTTGCGTTAATCCCGCTTCGCGGCGAGCGGCTCTTAAATCAAGGGCATATTCTTCTGTCATGATACTGGTGGCTTAAATTGATAACACCAGCCCCAGTTTAAATTTGGCTGCTACATCAGCGTAGTTGCCACCATATTCATGCTTTCGATCTTTCTGTCATAGAACATAAAACCACCAGTTCGGCATGGAAAGTCGAATAGGCGGAAGGGAGAAACCCTTCCGCTACCTCCCATACCGAACCAGTGGTGATGTTGTACTGAAGCGCTAATCGCTAATTGTCTTTCAAATTTACCAAAATCAAATCTGGATGCTAGAGGACCGCGGTTTCGGCTGCAAAATGCGCGGTCAACTATGGCGAAGCC
>JAAEPA010000478.1 GCA_024222475.1 Gammaproteobacteria bacterium
ACTGCTTGAAGGGCTTGCAAAAGAGGGTGGTTCAACCCCAGAAGAGATCCAAGGGGCCTTCTCCAAATTAGAGAAACGTATTGTCCGGAGTCGTATTCTGGCCGGAGAAAGGCGCATCGATGGCCGTGATAAAAAAACCGTGCGACCGATTACTATCCGCACTGGGACATTACCCAGGACCCATGGTTCTGTCTTGTTCACCCGCGGGGAGACCCAGGCTATAGTGGTGACTACCCTGGGGACAACTCGTGATGCTCAACTGGTGGATGCCCTGGCAGGTGAGTACCGGGAACCTTTCATGTTGCATTACAATTTTCCGCCTTATTGCGTCAATGAGACGGGGCGCGTCGGTTCCCCAAAGCGCCGTGAAATCGGACACGGGCGTCTGGCAAAACGAGGGGTGGCTGCCGTGATGCCCGATCCGGATACATTTCCTTACGTTATTCGGGTAGTTTGTGAGATTACTGAATCCAATGGTTCCAGCTCAATGGCCTCAGTCTGTGGCACGAGTTTATCCCTGATGCAGGCCGGCGTGCCGATCAAGGCGCCAGTCGCCGGTATCGCCATGGGTCTGATCAAGGAAGGCGACCAATATGCCGTGCTCACCGATATTCTAGGTGATGAGGATCATCTGGGAGACATGGACTTCAAAGTGGCCGGGACCCAAGATGGTATTACCGCACTGCAGATGGATATCAAGATTAGTGGTATAACTCGGGAGATCATGGCGACAGCATTGGATCAGGCTCGTGAAGGGCGGATGCATATTCTGGGGAAAATGAATGAAGCCATCTCTGCACCCCGAGAGGAGATGTCTGAATATGCACCTCGATTCATCACCCTAAAGATCAACCCGGAAAAGATAAGAGATGTGATTGGTAAGGGGGGAGCAACCATTCGCAGCATAACCGAAGAGACCGGAACCACCATCGATATCGATGACAGCGGTCTGGTCAAGATTGCTTCGACGGATAAGGATGCCGGCGAAGAGGCACGAAAACGGGTCGAGTTGATCACCGCCGATGTGGAAGTAGGCCAGATCTACGATGGCAAGGTCGCCAAAATTATGGACTTTGGTGCATTCGTCACTATTTTGCCCGGCAAGGACGGTTTGGTGCACATTTCCCAGATATCTGAAGAGCGGGTGGCCCAGGTCAGTGACAAGCTTTCCGAGGGTGATAAGATCAAGGTGAAGGTTCTTGAAATCGATAAACAGGGGCGTATTCGCTTGAGTATGAAGGCGGTAGCTGCGGGCTAACAAGGTTAGGAATGCTACCTACACACTTCCCTATCTGACTTGCCTCATCGCTCGTATTCGGGTTGCGACAACAGTGATCTAGCTGGTGGGGCTATGCGCCTGTTGTCACGCATAGAATATAAACGATCATGCGGCGTCAGTTAGGGAAGTTATTAAATTCGTATTCCTTAGGGAATAGTTAGAACCGAAAGGGGCTTTTGGCCCCTTTTTTTTGTCAAAGATAATCCCATTGTGAGGCCAAGGCGCATCTGAATCATGGTTGCTATGCGTATCTAAGACTAACCTTGGGTGTTGGGTATGCTATCATCCGCCGGAAATGTTGCGGAATGATAATAACCATTAATGCTAAAAAGGGATCCACTTGCAGATCTGTTGAGCCGGCGCACCGCTGGGGATGAACAGGCCCTGAAGAAGCTGTATCAGCTATGTTCGCCTAAATTGTATGCGGTCGCTCTCACCCTGCTGAAGAATGAAGATCTGGCGGAGGACATACTGCAGGACAGTTTCGTAAAAATCTGGAAACACTCAGGTACTTATAATCCTAGGAAGGGAGCCGCTATGACGTGGATGGCCAGCATAGTACGCCACCGGGCATTGGATGTGTTGCGCAGCGCGCGTTTACAGCAGGAGCAGAATCTAGATCAGTTCGTCGTTGAGGAGTTAGCCGACAGCAAGCAGGATCCTTTATCGCTCGTTGAAATCAAGGCATCAAC